>JACZVE010000312.1 GCA_022572825.1 SAR324 cluster bacterium | reverse complement strand
CTGGGAGAGGCGTGATCCGCACCCCCAGTCCCCTTATATCTTTGGAGATGAGGTATGAGAGGATTGAAGGCACCCCTCTCCATTTTATGGAGAGGGGCCGGGGTGAGGCAACTACCGATAGTGCACCGAGCACTGGAGAGCGTCATATCTACAGCCTTTGCGGAGCTAAGGGTATAGGCATTATTGTTTAACCAATTCTTATCCTATCGTCATCCATCATTTCGAAATTATGGATTATCCGGGTAAGGCGCTGAGGAGGTCGTTCCACGCAGGCCGGTTCCAGAGAACAAGGCCGGCGCGTCTAGCCCAGGCCAAAACAGGGTATACTTCTGCTCGTTAAGGGGGACCATGCCAACCGACCCGCTGGGAGCATTTTGTGCTCATGCCAGCGTTTACATCGAGGGTGCCCACCGCGAAGCACTTTCGGGACTCACTTTCGGAGCCAAAGACCTGTTTGATGTTGCAGGCCACGTCACGGGCTGCGGAAACCCGGACTGGCTGGCGACCCACATGCCGGCCCAGCGCACAGCACCGGCGATCACGGCTTTGGTGGAGCACGGGGCAACCCTCCTTGGCAAAACCCAAACCGATGAGTTGGCCTATAGCCTGAACGGTGAGAATGTCTACTACGGAACACCAATCAACACGAACGCACCCGGCCGCATTCCCGGGGGGTCCTCCAGCGGTTCCGTCGCCGCGGTAGCCGGAAAGCTGGTGGACTTCGCGCTGGGGTCGGATACCGGCGGGTCCGTCCGTGTGCCCGCGTCCTATTGCGGCGTGTACGGCTTCCGCCCAACTCATGGACGGATCACGCTGGAGTGCGTGATGCCGCTCGCCCCCAGCTTCGATACGGTCGGCTGGTTCGCCCGTAGCCCAGGGGTGCTGGACAAAGTGGCCCGCGTGCTGTTCGCCGACGGTTACCTGGACAGCGGCAGGCCTCAGTCCCTCCTCCTGGCCGAAGACTGCTTCGCGTTGCTTGGCGAGCCGGAGCGACATATCCTGCTTCACGCTGCAGCCGCGTTGGCCAATGCCCTGGAACTTCCCACCCAGACCGTTACCGTAAGCGAGGAGGGACTGGAACACTGGATGGCCGCGTTTCGACGCCTGCAAGGGCGTGAAATTTGGGCAATCCACAGCGAGTGGATTCGGACAACACGCCCGCGCTTCGGGCCCGGCATTCGCGAGCGGTTCGAGATGGCCGCAAATCTTGGTGATAATTGCAAGGCCGAGGACGAAGCGCTTCGGGATCGGGTTGCCGAGCGCATGGCGAGGCTGTTGCGTGGCGGTCGCTGGCTCTGTCTGCCCACCACCGCAGGGGTGGCGCCGCGTCGCAGTTTGCCCGAGATAATCCTTAACTCTATCAGGGACCGGGTGCTCTGCCTGACTTGCATTGCAGGCCTAGCCAGGTTGCCACAAATCAACTTGCCCTTCGCCAAGAAGAACGGACTTCCGCTGGGCTTGTCCCTGGTGGCGGCGCCAAACGGAGACGAGGATCTGCTACAGGGCGCATTGGCCGTGGAAAACCTCGTGTGAGCTTTTAGGGCCTGTCACGCTATCCATCCCTCCAAGTCCGAGTTGGAGCTGTATCAATCCCATCTGGATCAAATCCTGACCACCCCTTGTACAAGCTTTCCCATCAGATCGACTGGAAGGTTTTCGAGACGGAATTCGGCCCACTGTACCACCCTGGCAAGGGTCGGCCTGGGGTGCCGATGCGCTTGGTGGTGGGGCTGCATTAGTTGAAACAGGCCTACGATGCCCGCGACGAGGCGGTGGTAGAACGCTTTCTGGAGAATCCCCACTAAAAGCTGTCGCGAGACCTGAGGTATCCGCGGGGTTTCCGTCAGCTTTTAGCGGTCAGGCGGGGGAGCGGTTAAAACAAAACCGCGACGAGTTCCGTTTGATCGCGAATCGGTATCCCGGCAAAAAAAACGGCGGAGGCGATTCACCCCCGCCGTGTCCCTTCACGGATGCAGCCGGGAACCGCTGCATCAAACTTCGCCGGCAGCCCGGATCAGATGGCGCCAACCGTCTTCAGCGCATTCTGGTAGGCCACCTCGTTGATATTGTGCCAGGTCCGCACACCGTCGCGGAATTTCTTATAGGCATCGTAGACCTTGCGCGCGTCCGGATCGGAGTCGGCGACCTCCTCGTTGATCTTCTCGGCCGCTTTGTACAATTCCTTGAGCACGTCGTTCGGGAACGTCCGGAACTGTATCTTGCCGCCCTTGTACGCTTTGATCTTCTCGAGGTACTCCAGGTTCTTGGCATCGAATTCCGCCAGGCCGGTCACATTCAGAAAATAGGCACCGTGCACCAGCATTTCCTGGAGTTCCTTGGGCAGCGATTTCCATTTCTTGAGGTTGAAGGTGAGCTCGTTGGCGGTTGAGGGCTCGTGATAGCCCGGCGAGTAGTAATACGTCGCCGCCTGATGGAGACCCAGGTGCCAATCGTAGAGCGGACCGACCCACTCCGTGGCGTCGATGACACCGCGCTCCAGCGCCGGAAAGATCTCCGGCCCGGGCAACAGCACCACCACGCCGCCCACCGCGGCCACCACCTTGCCCCCCAGCCCGGGAATGCGCATCTTGAGGCCCTTGAAGTCGTCGATGCTCTTGATCTCCTTGCGGAACCAGCCCCCCATCTGCACGCCGGTATTGCCCGCCTGAAACACCATTAAACCGTGCTTGGCGTAGAACTCCTGCCAGAGCTTCAATCCATCTCCCCCATAGAACCAGGCGCTGACCTGCTGGGGGGTCATCCCGAAGGGCACGGAGCAGGTGAACTGGGTGGCGGGCACCTTGCCGGCCCAATAATACGAGGCACTGAAAAACATTTCCAGGGCGCCTTGTTTCACCGCGTCGAACACGCCGAAAGCGGGCACCAACTCGCCACCGGCGAAAATCTTGATGTCCAGCCGTCCCTTCGTCATTACGCGAAAGTTATCCGCCATGTTTTTGAGGGCCTCCGCATAGACCGGAGCGGTGGGCCCAAAACTGTGCGCCAGGCGCCAGCGGAACTTGACCTGGGCGTGGGTGGACTTGCCTGGATAAGATACGGCCACGGCCGCGGCGGCGAGCGCACTGGCGGAAGTGACCTTCGTTAAGAACGATCTGCGATCCATGATCTCTCCTTCGGGTAATTGCACAAAATGCGAATTCACTCCCCCCCCAAGACACAGGAAGGAATTGGGGTTCATCTCATTACCATAGGTAGATTCCCAAGATCAAACATCATCGCACTTCAAGCGCCACTTTGTGCCGGCAGGCCCGCAATCGGCGCCAATGCCCAGCTTAGGGTGGGATTACGCTCGATCGCCGGGGCGTCGCGTGGTGGCAAGTGATGTAGCCATTTGGCCACCGTTCTTCCGTCACGGGCGGCTCGTGGGCGAGCGGGGCTTTCCGCGCGCGGCGCGTTGCCTGAGACGGGAGCCTGTGAAATAATGCCCGCCAGTGGGATATTATCCACGGCGCCGGGCCTGTTTGCTTCGGGGTAGGCGGCGCTGGGGAGGTTCCCCGGCGAAAAGAACTCCTTGTCCATATCCTGGACGGAGCCAACGGTGGTGGACAGATCCCTCCTACCGGATATCGTGCCGGTCTTCCCCCTCACCGGGGTGCTGCTGCTGCCGGGCATGTGGCTGCCGCTGCACATCTTCGAGCAGCGCTACCGCAATATGGTGGCCGACGCCCGCGAGGGGGATGGCTATATTGCGATGATACAGCCCCTCGTGCCGCGGCAGGACAACGCACCGCCCTCGGACGGGCCGCCCGAAAATCCCGAGGTGTACCCGGTGGGTTGCCTGGGAAGCATCGAGCGCTGCGAGCAAACGCCCGATGGCTGTTATAAGATCGCCCTGAAAGGCGTCACCCGTTACAGGCTGCGCGAGGAGTTGCCCCTCCAGCGGGGCTACCGGCGCGTGGCCGCCGATTACCGGGAATACGCCGGCGACCCCGAAGAAGGTGCGCTGGACTTCGATTCCTCGCGCCTGATGGAAGCCATGCAGTACTACGGCAAGGCCAACAATGTCCCCTTCGATGCAAAGCGGCTGGGCTCCGTGCCCGGCATCGCACTGCTCAATGGCCTCGCCATGTCGCTGCCCTTCGGCCCGGCGGAAAAGCAGGCGCTGCTGGAAGCTCCCGGCCCCGCGGAGCGCCAGCAGGTGCTCCTCGGCTTGATGGGGATGGAGATGAACGAGCGAAGCGGCGCCCCGTTTTACTCGCCCCCCACGCTGAACTGATCCGGCCGCGAGTCGCGCGCTGATTTAACTCGTTGAAATAATTTAGATCAGTGTTTATCGCCGTTTATCCGTGGCTGCATTTTAGGCTGCATCCAATAAGGTCGTATTTTGGCTAGTGTCCTGAGACAGAAGTTCCTGCAAAATATAAAGGAATGCGATTGGTTTTGATGCCCTCGGCAAAGCCTCACCCCGCAGGCTGACGCCCGCTGCCCCTCTCCGCAATCG
>JACZVE010000019.1 GCA_022572825.1 SAR324 cluster bacterium | reverse complement strand
CCCCCGGCGCCCATCTCGCCCGAAATTCGTTTCACGAGCAGTGCCCTGCGTTATGCGCGATGTGTTACGATGCGCAGCAATGCCCTGACGCAATTCGGCTCCATGCCTCTGTCTGAAAGCAGGCCGCCATGAAGAACGCTATCGACGACCAAACCATTCGTTTTTTCAGCTCCGAGGACACCGATGCCGAACTGCCCGCAGCGACGGTAGTGGGCGAAAAAGGCCGGAACCTTATTCAGGTGGCGCAACTGGGAGCACCGGTGCCACCCGGCCTCGTGCTGCCCAGCGGCCTCTGCGCGCTGATGTCGGACTCCAACGGAGAACTCCCGCCATCCGTGCAAAAAAACTTGCTGCGCTCCATAGCGCGCCTGGAAGAGCACACGGGGAGGCGCTTTGGTGACGATGGGGCGCCGCTGCTGCTCACCCTGCGCTCCAGCCCACCGCAGGCCATGCCGGGCACGCTGGATGCGATCGTAAACCTGGGGCTGACCGAAGCTGGCGCAGCCGCCCTTGCCGAAGCGTTGGGGGACGACCGGGCCGCGTGGGATGCGTACCGCCGCCTGATCGAGAGCTACGGCGTGCACGTGCTGGGCGTCGAACCCGCCGGCTTCGAGGAGTTGATGACCGAGGCGCTGGAAGAGGGGAGCGCCGAGGCCGATCATGAGTTGAGCGGCGGCGCACTGGAAGGCTTGGCCAAGCAATTTCGCAGCCACTGTGAGCAGGAGACCGGCGCTCCCTGGCCCGCCGATCCGCTGGAGCAGCTGAGCCGAGCGATCGTCGCGGGGTACCGGGCCTGGGAGCATCCGCAGGCCCTAGTGTACCGGTTTGAGGAGGATCTGGATTCGTTGCCGGGAACGGCCCTGGTGCTGCAAACCATGGCCAGTGGAACCGCGAGGGAGCGAAGCGGGGCGGGCAGTATTCTCTCGCGCGTTCCCAGCACCGGTGAAAAAAAGCCACACGGGCACTTCCTCGCCACGGCCATGGGATCGGACCTCACGGCGGGAATTCGCATGACGGACAAAGTGGAGGCATTGGCGGAAACGATGCCCGAGGCTTATCGGGAACTGCTCGCGTGGACGGACAAGCTGGAGCGCCACTTCCGCGATGCGCAGGAGGTGCGGTTTGCCATCGACAGGGAGCGGCTTTGGCTGCTGGACAGCCGTCCGGCGCCACGAACCGCCAAAGCCAGCCTGAGGATCGCCCTGGAGCTGGAGGCGGAGGGAATCTGCGACGATCGCCAGGCGTTGCTGCTGCTGGACCCCACCGTCATCGACGCGTATCAGTATCCCGTGCTGGACAAGACCGATGCGCCGCCGGCACTGGGCAAGGGACTGCCCGCCTCGCCAGGATCCGCGGTGGGTCAGGTGGTGTTCTTCGCCGAGCACGCGGCGGAATTGGCGGGCCAGGGCATAAAGACCATTCTCATTCGCCACGAGACAACCCCCGAAGACATCGACGGGCTCAAGGTCGCCGAGGGCATCGTGACCTCCCATGGCGGGCTGACCTCTCACGCGGCCGTGGTGGCGCGGGGCATGGGAAAATGCTGCATCGTGGGCGCCGGCGGCATTCATATCGACTATCTCTTGAACGAGATGAGCCTCGGCGACACCTGCGTGAAACGGTTGGACTGGATCAGCATCGATGGCAACACCGGGGAGATTTATCTGGGCCGACTGCCTCAGGTGCCACCCGTTCTGGAAGGCGGCATCGCCAAGGTGTTGGCATGGGCGGACGCTCACCGCACGTTGGGCGTCTACGCCAACGCGGATACGGCCGAGGACGCCCGCCACGCCATCGAACAGGGGGCCGGCGGGATCGGTTTGTGCCGCACCGAGCACATGTTCTTCGAGATCGACCGCATCCCGGTCTTTCGCAAGATGATCCTGGCGCTGGACGAGGTGGGTCGCTCCGCCGCGTTGGCCGAGCTGCAGCCCATGCAGCGCAAGGACTTCATGGACATCTTCCGGGTGATGGACGGTCGCCCGGTGACGATCCGGCTGTTGGACCCCCCGCTGAACGAGTTCCTTCCCAAGGGTATTCGCTCACAAACCCGGATGTCCCGCCTGATGGGCATTCCGGTGGAGACGATCCAGCAGCGCACGGAATCCCTCACCGAAAACAACCCGATGATGGGCCACCGCGGCTGCCGCCTGGCGATCACCTATCCGGAAATCTACAATATGCAGGTGCGGGCCATCGTCGAGGCGGCCTGCATTGTCATCAAAGAAGGCGTCTCCGTCACCCCGGAGATCATGGTGCCCCTGGTGAGCACGTGGCGCGAGTTGAAGATGCTGCGCGAACAGATCGAGCAACTGATCGCCCAGGTCTGCGAGGAGCTGGGCGAATCCGTACCCTTCAAGATCGGCACCATGATCGAGACCCCTCGCGCGGCGATGTGCTCGCGCGCCATTGCGCGCTATGCCGATTTCTACTCGTTCGGCACCAACGACCTCACGCAGATGGCCTACGGATTTTCCCGTGATGACGTCGGAATGTTTCTCCCCATGTATCTCGAGAAAGAGATCCTGGACATCGATCCGTTCATCCGCTTGGATCAGGAGGGCACCGGCCAACTGGTGAGAATCGCGGCGGAGGAAGGCCGCAAGGTCCATCCGGGCCTCAAGCTGGGTATCTGCGGCGAGCACGGCGGAGACGCGAGATCGATTAAGTTTTTCCATGAATTGGGCTTGGATTACGTAAGCTGCTCTCCGTTCCGCATTCCCGGGGCCCGTCTGGCCGCTGGGCAAGCAGCCGTACAAGAGCAAGACCGCTGAAATGTTCGATTTGTCGGCATTGTTGTGGCACTTCCTGCGGGCGCAGCCGTTCGGTCATGTGCTGGAGCTGGTGCCCTGGCATGAGCTGCTGCTGCTCTGCCTGCTGGGCTTGCTCAGCGCCTTCGGTCTTCACTTCATCATCGGATACGCATTGCGGTTTTACCGCCGCGGGGAGCGCGTCGCCGTTTGGATCTCCTATCCGACGCTGGCGCTGCTGCTGATCACCGTTCAGCTGCTGCTGAGCGCCTACCTGCTGGGAATCCACGCCCCCGAGCTCGTGAAGCTCAACCTCTCGGACCGGCTCATCCAACGCCTGGGAGGCCTTCTGTTGGAGCCGGCCTTCCTCAATCCCGCTCTGGAAGGCGCGGACCCCGAGCAAATCGGCAAAAGCGCGGTGAAAGCTGCCCTGAACGCGTCTTCCGAACTGGAATACCGCGACCGGCTGCGGGCCAATCTGGTAGACCCCGCCGAGCTGGCGGTGCTGTTCGACCCGGCCTCCGGTGTGGCCCGCGCTCCCGGAACGCAGTCCGTGACGCCGGCTATGACGCAGAGTAGGGCACTGCACGGGCCCGCCACGGAAACGTATCTGATTCAGATCGGGCTGCGCTGGATAACGGAGCCGCACCGGACAGCGATACGGACCCCGGACACAGGCGAAGGCGATCAGGAGCAAGCGCAAAGTGCGCAGCAGCCGTTCTTTCTGCCCGAATTCCTGCTGAGCTTGATCGACGAGCTGCGGCCGGAGGTGGCGCTGTCGCGGGCCAACTGGGAGCACGTGGCGGGCACCCGGTTCGTGCAGGGCACTCTCGATCCGTTGATGGCGGAATACCTCAGCTACTCGGCGGGCTTGCTGGTCGTTGTGGTCGTGTTGCTCAATGCCGGCTACTTCCTGGCTATGCGCCGCCTGAAGCGCATCGGCAGGCCGCGTCGGGAAGGGGCGGTCGCAGAAGGGGACGCACCATTACCGCCCGCCATCCGGGAAAGCGCGCCCTCCCCGGAGCCGGTGAAACCCGGCGCTGCGCCCCTCAGCGTGGATGCGGAGTCAACCGATCGCAAAACCGATCCGTCCACAGTGGACGATAGCGCTGATCCAACGCGGGGGGAAGGCAAGCCGCAACCGGGTCAATTGCGCCGTATCATCGCAGGGGGCGCCGCACCCTGGCGGTCCATCAAGATGCGGGCGCGCGCCTACATCTCCCCGCCGCGTCAGCGGAACACGCCGCCCACGTAACCGACGAAGTTGAGCGCGTCGCCGGCTTTGGCGTCCTGGCTGGTGGCGTATTCGAGGGGCTCGAAGCGCTGCCCGTGCCGCAACGCCACCTCATTCAGCGCGGCCACGGCGCCCGCGGAGCAGGCGTTATGGCGATTCGCCGCGGTGGCCAGCATTCGCTCTCCGTCGCCGGATGCCACCGCATCGATGAAGGCGGGATCGTTCTCCTCGCTGACCCAACGCAGGGCGGCCGGCCCCCGCCCCTGGGGCTCGAAGCGATAGCCGGGCCCGTAGTGGGTGAGGTCCGTGGAGGCAACCGCCACGGCATTGAGGCCGCTGCGCTCCAGGTAGTCGGCCAGCTTGCGGCCCAGTTGCAGGGCGATGGGGCCAGGGGGTACGCGCAATGGGAGCAGTTCGGCGCGCGGGTACTTGAAGTGGGCAAAAGGAAGCTGCAACTCGGTCGAGTTGTCCGGAACGGAGCGGTGCTCGTCCTCGAAAACGACCGCGGGCAACTCCGCTAAAGCCTCCCGGAACCCGCCGTGGATGGACATCGCTCCAAACGGCGTTTTCCACTGACCTTCGGTCATCGCCACGATCGCATCCGCCGCCCGCAGATGGCCGCCCAGCACGATGACCAACTCCACCGGTGGCTCCTCGGCGAGCAGCTGAAACACCCGGGCCGCCAAGTGCCCTGAGAAGACCCACCCCGCATGGGGTACCACGCCCCAGCGAGCCGGGTCGTCTTGCGCCGCGTTTTCAACTACGGGTCGCTCCCAGTAGCCGCGGATTTCCCGCTCGCAGGCCGCTGCCTGTGCCGGATACCAGCTGCCGGCGAATTCCATCGGGCGCTGAAACATCCTCTATGCTCCGTGGCGTGCCTTTTCGAAGAACGTATCCGCGCATTCCTTGCTGCAGAAGAACAGCTCGCCGTCGGGTGCCTTGCGGCGCACGGCCTCCTTGCTGTCCACATACACCCCGCAGTTGGGATCCTGCACCAGCCGCCCCAGGCGATCGTCGCCCTGATCGGCCTCCACGCTTGGACGGAACGGGCTCGCCAGCCGCTTGAACAAGAGGTAGGCGGCCATGGCCGCCAGGGCGAACAACATCAGCCGCATCAAGCCCATGGCTGCGCTCCCGAGGTAACGCTCAGCGGCTCCAGCGGCCGGTGGGCCGCCGCAACGGAAGAGGGGCGATAGTGCTTCCCCTGCCAGCTATCGGCGCGCTCCAACTCGTCCAGTATGAATTGCGTGGGGCGCATCTTCTCCCGCGCCCAAGCGGGCGCCACCAGCTGCTCCCAGCGCGGGGCGACGGCATTGAGACGGTGCACTGCCAATTGCGGCGAAAGGTGCTCCAGGAACAGCCGCACCCGGCGGGCATAGGCCTCCAATCCGATGGGCTGAAATTCTCCCGCTTCGTACAGCCGTTGCAGGGGGGTGTTTTTGAGCACGTGCAGGTTGTGCAGCTTGACCCCCTGTATGCCGTAAGCGGACAGCAGCTCTGCGGTGCGCCGCAGCTGTCCTTCCGTCTCCCCGGGCAGGCCGAACATCAGGTGCACGCAGACTTCGATCTCGGGGCAGGCCCGCAGCTTATCCAACGCCCGCAGGGAGCAGGCACTGTCGTGGCCGCGGGAGAGGAAGGCCAACTGCGCATCGTCCAGTGTCTGCAGGCCCAGTTCGACCGACACGTAGGTCGAGCGCGCGAGACTGGCCAGCAGACGCACCACGGGTTGTGGAAGGCAGTCCGGGCGCGTACCGATCACGACGCCCACCACGTCTCGCTCCCGCAACGCCTCGGTGTACCATTGCCGTAGCTGGGCCACGCGGTCGAAGGTGTTGCTGTAGGCCTGGAAATAGACCAGGAACTTTTCCGCCTTGTAGCGACGGCGAATGCGCTCGCGATTGACGCGGATCTGCTCGGACAGCGGAAGCCCGGCGGTTTCCGCGTAGGCCGCCGAGCCCCACTCGTCACAAAATGTGCAGACGGACATTCCCTGACGGCCCTGCCGGTTTGGGCAGCCTTGCGCAACAGACACGCTGATCTTGTAGACCTTGCAGCCGAACAGGCGCTGATAATGCCGGCTGAGGGGACGATACCGCCGACTGGAATGCCCTTGCGTACTCATCGCTAGTCGCGGGCGGGCGTTGGGACACCGGACTGTGGTGCTTGGATCGGACGCGCGGCTGCGGCGGCCCCGCCTGGGAATGGGCCGAAGGATGGCCCATCCTCAATTGAGAAATTCCCGCTTTTTCAGCTCCCGCACGTAGGCGGCCACGTTGGGATCCTTGGCGACGACGTCGTTGATCTCGTTGTCGAAATTGTCTGCGTCCTGTTCCAGCGAGGCCAAGTCGATTTCAATGGAAAAGATCTCATTCAACTTGGTCAGCAACGCATGCACAGCCTTGGGATTGGGAATGGAAATGTAATATGGCACCGCCGCCCAGAGGCTGAGGGTGTTAAGGTCCTGCTGGCGGCAGTAATCGGACAAGACGCCCACGATCCCCGTCGGGCCCTCGTAATTGGAGCGACTCAGGTCGTGCTTTTCCTCGATGTCCATATTATGGGCGAAGCCTGTCACCTGCACGGGCAGGGTGTACAAAACGTCCGCCAGATATGCCCCCAGCGTCACCACCGTCTTCACGTTCTGATGGCGAGCGACCGAGGCAAGATTGGCGCAGTAGTTGCGCCAATTCAAATTAGGCTCGTTCCCGAGAAACAGGATCACGTCGCGATCCGCGCTGGGCAGGCGCGCGCAATAGAAGTCGTTGGTCTGCCAGTTGATCTGTCGCGATCGCCCGTCCACCAGTTTCACCGTCGGGCGGTTATCGGAGAATACGTAGAACTCCTCCGGATCGATACTGGCGAACTTTTCCGCTGCAATAGCTTTGATGATACGCCGCACCGCATTGGTGGACGCAGTACCGCCGTCGTTCCATCCTTCGAACGCGGCGATCATGAGCGGGTTGTCCGTGGCCGGATGCTTTTCCCAGCGAATCGCGTTGGTTTCCGAACTCATCAGCTAAGCAGGGGGAAACATCGTGAATTCAGGGCGATGTTCATCCAACGCTTTAAACGTATGCCGATGGCGGCGGAATGGCAAGCATCGCCGCCGTCGTCCACGGCGAGGAGGGAGTCTACGGGAAGCGCAGCGAGGAATACGCGAGGGGGTTCGGAGCACCGCCCGGCATGAAGGGTTCAGTCCGCCGAACGGTCGGGGCTGCCGTGCTCCGGATTCGTCAGAGATTGCAGCATATTGAGCGGCTCGTAAATCGCGTACTTCTCCTCGCCAACCATGCGGGAGGGCCTGTAATTCTGGTCGGGGAGCTTGTTGACTATGCCCCCGGAAGCAAGAAACTTAGCCATCGCCGCTGCAACATCGTATTGGCTGATTTTTTCCGCATGTTTCATGGTGTCCTCCTTCGGCACTGAGAGAACTGTCTTGCTGGGTTCCCCGTCCTGCAACGTTCCCGGCTGGAGCCGGGTACGCACTCAGCGACATGCTTCTGACAAATATAATTCATAAATCATGCCGTTTTCGGACTCCGGGCAAGCGAACCGGCGCGGGCGCCAGCAAATTTTGTGAATCCCGAAAGATTTCAGTTATTTTTATTTGAGCGATCGATGCGACGGGAATGGCTTGGCGACAACACTGCAGGAGGGGTGGTGTGGCTGGCGGAAACGCTCCATTTTGAAAGAAAAAGAGTTATTTAATAAAATTTTGCCTCATTTCAGCCGGTTGCGAAAAACAGGGCCGAGCGCGCGGTGTGTATTCCTTGCCACACTTCTCCAGCGCGGAATCGGGTCCATCGCCGGCGATGGGGTCGTGTCAGGAAAACACCCACTCAGGGTTTGCGCTCAGTGGTGTAGGATTGATCGGCCCAACGGGCCATCCACGCTCGCAACGCATCGAGCTCGCTGAAGCGGTCCAGGTAGGAAATCATCGCCACCAAGGCGACACCCGTTGCGGTTACATCCGCCAGGTTGCCGCCGTTGATCCCCCCGATGGCAATGATCGGCAGCGCGCTGCGTGTCACCACTCGCCGCAGACGGCGCACCCCTTGCGGATCGTGACCGACCTGCTTGGTGGTCGTGGGAAATACCGGTCCGAAGCCGAGCATGGCCGGATTGCAGGCCATGGCCCTCTTGATGTCTTCATCGGAATGGGTGGAGACGCCAACTTTGAGAGGCGCGTCGCGGAGCGTCGCGACAGGGTAGCGAAGCAGGTCCTCCTGGCCCAGATGCACACCCCAGGCTCCCAGGGAAACCGCCAGCGCCAGGTCGTCATTGATGATCACACGGGTGAAGGGATAGCGGGCGCCCCACTCCTCGATTTCCGCGCGATGCGGCAGCAGCGGCCGATCCTTGCAGCGCAGCTGCAGGTAGGGCACGCCGGATGCCAGCATGAAGCGAGCGCGCTCCATCGTTCCCACGATTGCGTACAGTTCCGCCATGCCGACTTACGCCCCTCATTCGTCGGCCCGTATTTCGATGACTTCATCACCGGAGGCGGCAGCTCTGGAGGGTGGATGGGGAGAGGGAAGCAAATCGCCGAACATCATGCAGAGACAGCCCCGCAGGCCCCAGCGCACCGGCGGCAGCAGGAGCAGAATTCCCATCGCGTCGGAAATGAAACCCGGGAGGATTAGCATCAAGGCGCCCAACAGAATCATCCCCATGTCCATCAGCTCTTGGGTCGGCAGAACCTCGAGGCGGAGTTTTTTGTAGATTCTGAAAATCGCGTGGAGACCCGCGACCCGCAACACGAGCAGGCCGGCAGGCACCGTTGCGATCATCCATGCAATCGTCCATCCTACGCCCAGCCAGATGCCCAGCTTCAGCACGGCCATCACTTCCAGCACGACGAATCCGGTAAAGGCGATGATTGCCAGCCACTTCAGCATGTGCAATGCCTCGCTATGCGCGGAAGGCAGGGTTGCGGTCCTCGGCCCCTATCCCAATCTGACGGGTTCCAAATGCAGACAGCGTGCGCGGCCGTACCGGGTAATATTGCAGGAAGTGCGCTGTTCGGCGATGCGGCCGCCGCCTGCCGGGCGAATCGCTATCCCGTCGCGCGCCTTTTCGCATTGACCTCGCCGTAGGCTGACGATAGCAATAAACGCTTGACCGGTAGGCACCTGCCTGCCCGATGCCGGCCCCTTGGTACGATTATCCCATCCGCCACGCAACCCTTCAAGCGATCATAGCACCTATGCGCACGATCAAAATCGGAATGTTCGGCCTCGGCGTCGTCGGAAGCAGCGTTGTGTCTATCCTGCGGAAGAACCAGGATATCATCCGCTCCCGGCTGGGCATGGGGCTGAAGGTGAGCCGGGCCGTGGTCGCCAATCCCGGCAAATCCCGCCCGATCCCGACCGACGACATCGCCATTTCCAGCGACCCGAGCACCATCCTGGACGATCCGGAAATCGAAATCGTCGTCGAACTGATCGGCGGCGTGGATGCGGCGGGGACGGTCGTGCTGGGCGCGCTGAACGCCGGCAAGCCGGTGGTGACCGCGAACAAGGCACTGTTGGCCGAGAGGGCTCGTGAAATTTTCTCCAAGGTGTACGAGACCGATCTCTCCATCGGCATGGAGGCCTCCGTTGCGGGGGGCATACCGGTGCTGCGCTCGCTCAAGGAAGGACTTTCCGGCGACCACATCGTGGAGATCTCGGGCATCGTCAACGGCACCTGCAATTACATCCTCTCCAGGATGAGCGCGGAGGGCGCGCCGTTCGAGGAGGCACTCGCCGAAGCGCAACGGCTGGGCTTCGCCGAGGCCGACCCCGCCTTCGACGTGGACGGGTACGACGCGGCCCATAAGCTGGCCGTGCTGGTCAATCTGGCCTACGGCACCATGGTGGAATTCAAGGACATTCATGTGGAGGGAATCCGCGCAATCACGCCCGCCGACATCGGCTACGCCCGGCAACAGGGCTACGCCATCAAGCTGCTCGCCATCGCCAAGCTGGACGACGGGGAGGTGGAAGCACGCGTGCATCCCTGCCTGGTGGCCCTCGATCATATGCTGGCCTCGGTGAACGGCGTCTTCAACGCGGTATTCCTCACCGGGGACAATGTGGACGCCACCATGTCCTACGGCCGCGGGGCCGGCGGCGAGCCGACCGGCAGCGCGGTTGTGAGCGACATTATCGACATTGCCCGCAACATCAAGGCGGGCATCCGCAGCAAGATACCGCCGCTGTCGGTCGTCGCTGAGTCCTTACGCGATCTGAAGGTGATGGAGATGGGGCGCATCCAGACGGAGTACTATCTACGCTTCCAGGTTTTGGACCGCGTCGGGGTGCTGGCCCAGATCACCCGCGTCATGGGGCAGAACAATATCAGCATTCAGTCCATGGTGCAGCCGGCGCGCTCCGATCACCCCGACCAGCCCGTGCAGGTCATCATCCTCACCCATCGCGCCCGCGAGGCAGACGAGATGAAAAGCCTGGAAGAGATCGCCCCGCTGGATTTCATCGCCGGCGAGACGCAACTGATCCGCATCGCACGCTTCACGGGCTGAGGTCCTGCCAGGCGAGAACGGTTCGCGCTCGGCTCACCAAAACAATGCCCGTGATCGGATGCCGGCGAAGAACGTGTCGAATCCCCAGCGCCGGCCGGCGCGGGTTACGATAAAAACGACGGCCATCGTCCCCTGCAGAAGATGATAATCCAGCGGCGAACTTCCCGCATAGTAGGTGAGAACGCCGGCGGCCAGGGAGAGCAGCAACGCCAACAGCGCACCCAGCACCGTGATGATGCCGAACGTCAGCGAGATTCCCGCCAGCGACTGCAAGACGACCGTGACGCCGACGTACAGCTCGGCATTGGGCAACAATGCCTGTTGAATGAAATACCTTACCCAGAACGAAGGGTGATCCAATGAGTGCTGCGCCAGTTGGGTGGTGATGACCTGCACCCAACTGGCCGAGGCCCAAGGCCCGGGGTTCCAGATGAGATGCGACATCGCCCACCGGAGGATCCACAATCCCAGCACGATACGCAATAAAGCGATGCCGCGTTCAGCCTGCTGCATACCCATGGATGTGACTCATGGAAGAAAATTGGCGCTCCGTGCGGGCGGAGCGAGCCATTGAACGCGGAGGAAGTCCCGAACGTCCAAGTAATACGAGAACCTGAGGTTCTGCCGCCAGGGTGGGCGAACTCGCATGCTCTCCTTTTCAGAGCGCCTCATGCTCCTTATAACCGCCGCAATGACGGCACGCAAGACAAAGGTGCGGCCGCTGGCTACTCAACTTATTGATAATACAGCGCTAATATCGGCCGTCAGGGAGCTCCTCGCAATTAAGGGCGGGCGCGGCCCGCGCCATTCCCGCCGCCCTGCCAATGCAGGACAATGCGTTGAATTTTTTGAATAATTCCCTTGTCGATTCTGCAATATGATGTTATGCTAATTAGTCTGGGGAAGTGTGCGAGGCGTCATGCTTGGCTGCTCCCACCACCAGCGGATACGCGGACAAAAACCGCGACAAATCAGCCCCACACCGACTACGATCGGACGCGGTAATCGCTATCAAACTCCCCTTGTCACCTCCGCGACCGCCAGCGATCCATTTCCCCTCCGACTCTTTTTTCGGAGTGCATTGAACTGAAGCTTGCGCCCCTCAACGGGCCGCCGAAGACCATTTCGTCAGCCCTGACCGTCATCGCTTCTCGGAACTGGATTAATGAAATCGACTGCAAATCCACCCAATAAAAGACACAAGACCAAAGACAGCGGCACCGAGATGCCGCTGGCCGTGGAAGCGTTGGACCAAAGTAAAGTCATCAAGCAACTGATTGCCACCGGCAAGGAAAAGGGTCTGCTGACCTTGGACGAAATCAATGATGCGTTGCCGTCCGGGGATTCGAATCCGGAACAACTGGACGAAATTTTTGTGATCCTCTCGGAAATGAACATCGAGGTGATCGACAACGCCGGCACCGTCAGCCTCGCCAAAGCCACAACCACCCACGAGGAGGAGGAGACGGAGGAGTTGGACCTGGACCCCTCGGTGGACACCCGCACCGACGATCCGGTTCGCATGTACCTGCGCGAAATGGGCTATATCAAGCTGCTGACCCGCGAGGAGGAGGTCGAAATCTCCAAGCGCATCGAGGAAGGCCAGCGCGAAATGATCGAGGTGCTCTCCCGCTCCCCGCTGGTCGCCCGCTATCTGCTGAACCTCGGCAACAAGCTGCGCAACGGTAAGATCAAAGTGCAGGAAATGATCTCCGGCATGGATGAGGACGATAATGTTATCGAGGAGGAGAGCGTCGCCATCGCGAAAGTGCTCGAGGCGCTGGACAGGGTGCAGCCGGCCTGGGACAAGCTGGAGCGATTGAAAAGCAAGAAGAGGCCGGCCGCCAAAGATGCCGAGCAGATCAAAAAGCTGCGCGTCGAGATGGCGGAGGGAATCAAAAGCATCAATTTCAATTCCCGCCAGATCGACTCCATGTGCATGGTGATGCTGCAGCATCGCGACAAGGTCAATCTGACGGGCAAGCAGCTTTTCCGCCATAAGAAGGAGTTGGGTGGAGACGCCGGCAAGATCGAGGCGCTGATCGATAAATGGCTGAAAACCAGGGATAAATCCGGCGTCGCCGCGAAGATCGAGGGCATCTCCGGTTACCCGCCCCGGGTGGCGCGGCGCTTCCTGGAAAAAGTGCGCATCGGGGAAAACCGCATCGCCAAATTAATCGAGCACACCGAGGTCAGCCGCGAGGAATTCGACAAGGAGATCGGACAGCTCGTCAGCTCGGAGCGCAAGGTCAAACGGGCGAAAAGCCAGTTGACCGAAGCCAATTTGCGCCTGGTGATCAGCATCGCCAAGAAGTACACCAACCGGGGGCTGCAGTTCCTGGATTTGATCCAGGAGGGCAATATCGGGCTGATGAAGGCTGTGGACAAGTTCGAGTACCGGCGCGGTTACAAGTTCTCCACATACGCCACCTGGTGGATCCGCCAGGCGATTACGCGCGCAATCGCGGATCAGGGGCGTACGATTCGTGTGCCGGTGCACATGATCGAAACCATGAACAAGCTGCTGCGCACCTCACGGCAGCTGGTGCAGGAGCTGGGGCGCGAGCCCACGCCGGAGGAAATCGCCAAAATCCTCGATTTGCCGCTGGACAAGGTGCGCAAGGTGTTCCAGATCGCCAAGGAACCCACCTCTCTGGAAGCGCCGATCGGGGAAGAGGAGGACTCCCACCTGGGCGATTTCATTCCCGATCAGAAGATCGCGCTGCCGGACGACATGGCCATGAACCAGAACCTGAGCGAGACCACGCGGGGAGTGCTGAAATCCCTCACCACGCGGGAGGAAAAGGTGCTGCGCATGCGCTTTGGCATCGGCGAGCGGCGGGACCACACCTTGGAGGAGATCGGGCAGGACTTCGACGTCACCCGCGAGCGCATCCGGCAGATCGAGGCCAAGGCCCTGCGCAAACTGCGCCATCCCACGCGCAGCAAACAGCTGCGCAGCTTCTATCAGTAGGCGACCGGTCGCCCTGATTCCCGCAACGCGTCCGGCGCACCGGCATTCTCTGAGAGGCCCGCTCGCCGCGAACGCCACCCGAACGCCTGCCGTGTGCAGCTCCAGTGGCGCGATTCGGCAGACGCGCCATCTCGCGTGTGGGGCGTGCGCGTCGGGTGGGGGATCGGGCCACCGACAGCAAATCGACACCCTTCCGCTCTTCCGCAGCCGCCTTGATCGGGGCCGCATTCGAGAGTACCGTATCTTATAGCCACACGCGCTCCCCGAACCGCGGGAGCACCCCCTGCTCAAGAGCCCGACCGATGATCGTCAAGGTAAAGCTGTTCGCGGTGTTGAAAGAGGCCTTGGGCGAAAGCGTCGAGATCGACCTGCCACAGCCCGCGACGGTGAGCAACCTGCTGGAGCAGTTTGCCGAGCAGTACCCGCAATTCAGGAGTGCTCTGCCGAGCCTGAACGTGGCGGTCGACTATACCTATTCGCGTGGGGATCACGTGATCGATCCGGGCCAGGAGGTGGCGATCTTTCCGCCGGTCAGTGGTGGATAGCCCATGCGGCACCAGATTAGCGTCGACCCCATCGACCTGAATGACCTCGTTGCCAGGGTAGCCTCCGCGAAGGCGGGCGGCATTGCGACCTTCCTGGGCGTGGTGCGCGACAACAGCCTGGGCCGCCGGGTGCTGCACCTTGTTTACGAGGCATACCCACCCATGGCTCTCAAGGAGTTGCAGCGGGTCGAGGATCAGGTGCGCCGGCGCTGGGACATCGAGGCCATCGCCATGACCCACCGCATCGGCAAGCTGGCAATCGGTGAAGCCAGCGTCGCCATCGCCGTATCCTCGGCCCATCGCAAGGAAGCCATCGAGGCCTGTCACTTTGCCATCGACCTACTCAAGCAGACGGTGCCCATCTGGAAAAAGGAGTATTGGGAAGGCGGCGAAGTGTGGATCGAAAATCCGCAAGGCTCCACCATCAGCCGCGCCGCTCCTTGAGAAGGGCGCTGAACCGCTCCCGCATGCAACACGCACTTTCCGCCCGCCACTCTCCACAGGCCAGCGCTCTCGGTGCGCCACGCATCTCCCCGCCGTCGGCGCCGCGGCTGCTGGCCTCGCTGCTGATCGCCGCGTCGATCGCCGCATGCGCCATAGACCGCCAAGTCATCTCCGTCGACGAGCAAAAAAAACGGCAGGTGGCCATCCTCACCGGCACTCCCCCGCCGGAGCAGCCGGCGAGCGCGGGCTTCGGCAACCTCACTTTGCTACAGGCGGAAAGCAGCCTGCGCCGGCTGATGGTCGAGGTGAGCACGTGGATCTCGTTCGTTCGCGGCGAGCCGCAGCCCTTCCTCACCCCCGATCAGGTTCAGTGGGCGCGTGCGGAGATGACCACGCATCTGCCGCGCATCCGCCCTGACCAGCGGCTCCAGCTATCCTTCAAGGACCAGTTCCACCACCTGGACGTGGAAGCGGAAATCTATGCGGAGGGTGGATACCTGGTCTATCGCTTCACCAAGCTGGCATCTCCCGACCTGTCAGGAGCGCCTCCGCGGGACGTCGTGATGGAGCGCCCCCCCAACTTTGTGGCGCTGGTCGAACAGGCCGGGCAAATCCACGACTACGACCGTTATGCCATCATCCTGAAGGATCCGGTGTTCGTTTACCCGGCTTCCGGCGAGCACGGCTTGCAACAGCAGTTGGCCATGATCCAGTCGGCCTTGCGGGCCGGCACCATCGGGCGGGAGGAGGCCGATGCGCTGCTGGCCCTGTTGGAAGACCCGCCGAAAACGACGGCGGCGGCGCTGCGGCTGTACGTGGAAAAGCGGGAAACGCTCAACAAGGCCCGCGAGCAGGGGCTGTTCAGCGAGGCGGAATTCCAGGAGCGCCTGGAAACCTTGCGCGGCGAGCTGACCCGCTGAGGGGCCTCCGGAGAAGTGGACTCAGGCGGTGATACGGACGAGCAGGCGGCCCAGGCGGGTGAAGGCGATCTCGACGGCGTCGTCCGGCTGAAGGGAAATGCTCTTGACGATGGAGCCGGTCATCAGCACCATCCCCGCCCGCAACACGCCCCCGATCTCGGCCAGCTTATTGGCCATGAACGCGACGGACTCGATGGGATCGCCCAGCACTTCCACAGCGGTTGCCGAATCCACCGGCTCCCCGTTCCGGCTCATCACCATGCCCTCCAGCCGCAGGTCGATCCCGCCCGGCGGCGTCAGCGGCGCGCCGATGACGATTCCGCCGTTGAAGGTGTTGCACACGATCGTCTGCTGCAGGCTGCGCGCATTGTCGCCGGTGCGGTAATCCCCCAACTCGGCGGCCGGCAGGTAGCCTGCCACGGCGGCCCTGGCATCCAGCGCCGTCACGCCAGGCCCGGAGAGATCCCTCCCGAGCAGCACGGCGCCTTCAGGTTCCAGGGTGGCTTTGAGAAATGGAGCCAGCGACACCGGCGCCTG
>JACZVE010000311.1 GCA_022572825.1 SAR324 cluster bacterium | reverse complement strand
CATTTAGGGTTAATCAGCCGGTGTCGCCTGAGCGGAGCGAAGGGTCTCGCTGCGACCGCACCGCCATCGGCTTTGGAAGAGCCTCGTTGAGACGCTTCGCTTCGTCCGGCATGACATCGAATGCGGACCGATGGGTTATCAAGACCGCTTCTAATGACTCGCGGCGGGTCATGGGTGAAGTAGCAGCACTACGCGGCCATGAGCACGATGGCGATAACCGCCAGGGCCATGGCGGAGATGCCGAGCCGCCCGGGCCGCTCGCGCCAGATCACCACGCCGGAAAGAGCGGTGAGCAGCAATATCCCTATGTTCACCAGGGGAAAGGCGATCGCCCCAGCGACCCGCTCCAGCCCCAGCAGCATGAGACCGCTGGAGCATGCGTTGACCAGGCCGAAGACGAATCCGCGTGAGACGTCTCCGATGCGCAGGGGGTGGCGGCCGCGCAGGAGGCCAGCCCAGCACAGTAGCATTGCGGTGGTGAAGATCAGGCACAGCAGGGCGGCCTTTTCCACGGGCCGTCCCCACTCCGTGAACAGCTTTTGCGTGATGCCCACTCCGCCCATGAGAACAAACATGGGCACCAGCCAAACCAGGCCGCTTTGGCCGGATGCCGCACGATCCGCCATCAGGCTGCTGGCGCCCAGCATTCCCAGCACGACGAAGGTGAGCACGATCCCGGCAAGCTGGAACGGCGAGGGAACTTCGGCAAAGGCGACCAGGGAGAGCAGCGTCGGCCAGATCACGCTGATCCGCGCCGCCGCGGTAGAGGTCGCAAGGCCCACTTTGGCGATGGCTCCCATCCAGAGGAACAAACTGGTGGCATAAAAAAACCCACCCGTTACACCCAACCCCAGCGTGACGCCCCCCGGCGGGCCCGTGCCCTGCACGGCCCACACGCCCGCGCTGAGCAGCGCGGCGGAAAGGTAGTTGAACCCCATCACCACGAGCCGCTCCTGTTGGTACAGCTCGCCGGTCTTGAGCAGGAAGGCGTTGGCGACGGACGTGGCGATGGCGAGAATCAGGAAGATCATCCGCGCCCCTCCAAGCCGGCGGCACTACGGGCGAAACACTCGGGGCCTCGCCGCGCCAGCCGATACCACCGGCCCGGGAATTCACTCCCGACTGAGGACAGGCCACGGCGAGGGAGGAAAGGCTCGCCCGCCAGCCCGGGACAACCGCCACCGAGGCGCAGCGCGCGAGTGGTAGGGGATAGGCGCCGCCGTTGGCCGGTGGCGCCGTATCATCAACCAATTTTTGATTGAGGACGCTAGGGCAGGATCAGCACCTTGCCCGTGGTCTTGCGGCCTTCCAGGGCATCGTGGGCGGAACTGGCCTCCGCCAGGGGGAAGGTGGCCCCGATGCGCACCTTGAGCTTGCCTGCGGCCACCCAGCCCAGCACCTCTCCGGCACGGCGTTCCAGATCCTGCCGGGTGGAAATGTAATTGGCCAGGCTGGGCCGGGTCACGTACAGCGAGCCCTTGGGGTTCAACGTGTTCAGGTCGAATGGGGGGATGGGGCCGCTGGATTGGCCAAACATCACCATCAGGCCGCGGGGCCGCAGCAGGTTCAACCCCTTGTCGAAGGTCGTCTTGGCCACGGAGTCGTATACGACGTCAAGCTTTCCGTCGCCCATCCTGGCCTTGACCGCCTCCTCGAAGTCCTCCTCGGTGTAGCGGACCACATGGTCCGCGCCGGCTTCCCGGGCCAACGCGGCCTTTTCTTCGGTGGAAACGGTTGCGTGAACGACTGCGCCGATCATCTTGCACATCTGAATGAGCAGCAGTCCCACACCACCGGCCCCGGCATGGACCAGGCAGGCATCGCCGGCCTTGAGCGGATAGGTGTCTTTGCACAGGTAGTGTGCCGTCAGCCCCTGCAGCATCACCGCCGCGCCCATCCGGGTCTCCACACCTTTCGGCATCTTGATGGCGCGGGCCGCCGGCACCAGCGCATACTCGGCGTAGGCGCCCGGAATGCCGGTATACGTCACGACGTCGCCCACCTGAAAGCCATTCACGCCGGGACCCACCGCTTCGACCACTCCGGCGCCTTCCAGGCCGGGCGTGAAGGGCAGCTCCATCTTATACAGCCCCGAACGCTGATAGGTGTCGATGAAGTTCAGGCCGGCCGCCTCCAGTTTGACGAGAAGCTGCCCCTCGCCGGCCGTGGGCGTGGGCAACTCTTCCAGCTTCATGACGGCCGAGGAGCCGGATTGGTGAATGCGAATTGCCTTCATGGATGCACTCCCCTGTTGGCGAAATGGTGATCTGAAAAACAGAAATCCGGGGTGCCCGATTTTATTCCGGATGCGAAGTTCTCTGCTGCGCCTGAGCATGCTGTCCCGGACGCCGGGTACGGTCCCTAAGTACTAGCGCAGGTCCTTTGCTTCTGCAACGCAGCGGAAGGCACATCGCCGACGTATCATCCGGGGCCGCGGGCCGTCACGTCCACGCTGCCACCGGGCCGTTGCACGCCGGGGAGCCGCAAGCGCAGCCACTGATCGGCGAGAATCCCGGACAGTATCAGCCCGTAGCCGGAAAATCCATACCCCGAGGGCAGCTCGCCGATCGCCAGGTACACCCACACCGGGTTGAGCAGAGGCTCCAGCAACACCAGTACGGAGGCCTGGGCCACCGTGATCCGTTGCATGCCGATCGTGAAGGACAGGAATGCCAGGCCGATCTGCATCGTCCCCAGATAGACCAGAATCAGCCACTCCCATCCCGGAATGAAAGCAAGCCGGAAGGCGCCGGGCTGGAGCACCAGACAGCCTGCGGCCGTGCCCAGATTGCAAAGAGCGACCGCTCCCACGGGAGGTTGATTGATGCGCGACAGAGCGATCAGCGTGACCGCGAAGGTGATGCCGGCGACCAGGCCCAGTACGTTGCCCTGCAGTGAAGTGCCCTCGCTTGGTTCAGACAGCATGGCGGCGATGCCGCTCAGCACCAGGGCCAGCGGAAACAGGGGTAGCAGCCGGACGCGCCGCGCGACGAGGCATCCGAACAGAAACACCCAGGCGGGCGCGGTGGACATCAGGGCAATGGCGTTGGCGGCCGTCGTCCAGCGCGTGGCAACGACGAAGAGCAGGTTGGTCGCCGCGAAGGCCGACACCAGCACGGCCAGGGTGCCGTCAAGACGCACCGCGCGCAGCCGCACGAAAGGCAGCAGGGCCAGGAAGGCGATAGCGGCCCGCAACCCGGTGAGCGCGAAGGCGCTGAGCGTGAGCACCTTGATGAAGATGCCACTGGTGCTCCACAGCACCGCAGCGGCGAGCACCAGCAGAATCCCGCCAGTCGGGCCCTTAAGACCGGCGGCCACTGCCGGCACCGCTCGGCTCATCGCCGCACACGGCGGTAAGCGCCAACGACGCGCAGGTGTCCGGCTGGCATGTTTTGCATTGCGGCCGAAAGGACGGTAGGTAAGAGGTTCAATCCCAATTGACTCGAGGTGCTGCCATGCGGATGGTGATCGTGGAGTTGCTGTGCCTGCTGCTGCTGCTGCCGGGCGCGGTGTACTCCCAGGAGGAGTCTACCCCCTGGGTGGCGCTGCGGGTGAAGCAATTGATGCTGGTCAATAATGCACCGGCGGTGCTGCTGGTGGACGAGCCGGAAGAACGCTACCTGCTGATGTTCATCAGCTTTTTTATGGCCAATGCCATCCGGATGGGCATGGACGGCCCGCAACTGGAACGGCCCCTGACGCACGACCTGATCGGCATCCTCCTGCGCCAGCTGGGTGCCAAGGTTACCAAGATCAAGATCACCGAGCTTAAAGACAACACCTACTACGCCCTCATTTCCGTGCAAGTCAACGGTGAAGTGGCGGAGTTCGACGCGCGGCCGAGCGACGCCCTGGCCATCGCCGTGCGCAACGGGGCACCCATCTTCGCCGATCACACCCTGCTCAAACCCGTCGATGCTTCCTTGCGGGGCGAAGAGGAAGGCGCGCCTGTGCTTCCCCTGGAAGAAGAAGGCAGCAAGGGCAAGACCTGAAACCGGCGGCCGGCACCCTCGTGCACCGGATCGCGCGAAACGGCCGCCTTCTGCAGGAATGTTCGCAATTCGCAACGCACAGGCGAGGAGTGCGCATGGGCAAACCGAAAGTCGTTGTGGCGCGGATGACCCCGGGCCTGAAGGAACGCGATCTGTGGAGCGAGTGCGACGTGTGGGCCTGGGAGGAAGATCGCGTCATGCCCACCGAGCTGCTGCGGGAAAAGCTGGCCGATGCCGAGGGCGCCTACATCACAGCGTTCGACCCCATCGATGTGGCCCTGCTCGACGGCGCGCCCAAGCTGCGGGTCATCAGCAACTATGGGGTGGGCGTGGACAACATCGATCTGACCGCCTGCACCGAGCGCGGCATCGCGGTGGGCAATACGCCCGGCGTGGTCACGGAAGCCACCGCCGACATGGCCTTTGCCTTGTTGCTGGCCTTCAGCCGCCGCATCCTGGAGGGCGACGCGTTCGTG
>JACZVE010000310.1 GCA_022572825.1 SAR324 cluster bacterium | reverse complement strand
GCCGTGCGCTTCCTGCAGTTCCATCATTCGGGTCAGAAGTTCCATCGCCACTCCCCCGTCGCACCTGCCGGCACGGGATCAGTTGTCTTACCGGATCAGGTGTATACCACGGACGCTATCCGCATCTCAAACACCGCATCTCAAACACCGCATCTCAAACAGCCGGAAATGTTCCCCGCCGCTCGGCCGGGCGATCCGGGCCAGGGGCGATGTTTCCATCGGTGCCCGCTCCCTGGAGGGAGGCGGCACGTCCAAGCTATCCCGCGCAGGGCCGATGCCAGCAACCCGGCCGGGGGCGGCATGCGCTTCCCTTTTCCGCGTGGTGGTATAGGATAGCGGTGGTTCTCGTTGGGAACCGCGTTGGTGTCGCGGTGGATTACTCGTAGTTGAAACAATATGGTGGACCCTGATAGCCGGACGCCAAGCATAGTCACCACGCAGGACCGCGCGTAACCGGGCGCACGGTCAGCGGGCCAGGGACGGCCGGGAGCACCCGGCGCGGCGTTGCGCGTTGCGGTCCCTGGAGGATCGGCAGTGAAAACCAAGATCGTGGTCGCCTGGAGCGGGGGGAAAGACAGCGCGCTCGCCCTCTGGCGCCTTCAGCGCGACGATCGCTATCAGGTCGTGGGGCTCCTCACGACCCTCACGTTACGCTACGACCGTATTCAGATGCACGGCGTCCGCCGGGTGCTGCTGGAAGGGCAGGTGGAGGCGCTCGGTTTGGCGCTCCACCCCGTGTGGGTGCCGCCGCACGCCAGCAACGAGGTGTACGAGACCGCCGTGCGGCGGGCGCTGGGGCGCCTGCAACGCCAGGGCGTAACGGCGGTGGCGTTCGGGGATCTGTTTCTGGAGGACATCCGCGCCTATCGCGAAAAGCTGCTGGCCCCCACGGGGCTGCAAGGCCTGTTTCCCATCTGGGGCGAGGACACGGCCGCCCTGGCCCGTTCCGTCATCGCCGCGGGGTTTCATGCCACCGTGGTGTGCGTCGATCCCAACGCCCTTGCACCCTCCTTCGTGGGCCGCACCTACGGCGAGGCGCTGCTGAACGACCTCCCGCCCTCGGTGGATCCCTGTGGGGAAAACGGGGAATTCCACACATTCGTCCATGACGGCCCCAATTTTCGCTACCCCCTCAGCACCATGCTCGGCGTACGCAGGGAATGGGACGGCTTTTGCTATGCGGACCTCGTTCCGGTGGCGCAGCAGGGCCTGCTTGGGGCCTGAAATGCACCGGTCGGGCCGGGTAAGATATTGCAACAGTACAGGATTTTTTTCTGTACATCCCGGCAGGTTTTATATTATGTATGCCCGCCTCCTGCCCTGGCCTGCGAATCAGGCCGAGAATGAGACATTCTTGCGGGGTTGGAGAAGGCCTCGCAATGGCGCCCCGGAAATCTCCCGGCGAAGATAGCCAGCGCCGGGCATCGTCATTGACGGGGAGGTTCGCGGGGGAAGTATCGCCGGTGCGACGAAACGGGACAGGCTGCCGCCGGGAACGGCCGGGAGAAACTGCCGGTCGCCAAGGGCCGGCCGGGAGGACGCCTGCTTTTGACGATCCGCGCCCGCAGGCGAGGGTCATCGGCGTAAGCACCCCTTCTATGCCCAATGGAGAAGGGGGGAGTGGCGCGAGCCGGCGAGCGCCACGGGGGATGATGTTTGTGGAAAGAAACCGCAGGCCACAGCGTCGCGCGGCAATGCTCTCCGGCGCTGGTATCCCAGTGTTTTCCGACGCAGCGATGACCCCAAAGTCAGGACCGCTTGGGCGGATGCGCACGCAGCGGCTCCGTATGCCTGCAACTCTGTAATTTTGCCTATTGACAGATGGCCGTTTCCAAGGAAAAGGTCATGTCCAGTGGAAATGCGCGGCACCGTTGCGATATTGCCTCGCAAACGCAATCAACGCCTTACCTCATTGGGGGTAGACACATGATCGGAACTATAATTCGCCGCGTACAATTGGCGCGGCTGTGCATATTGGCCGTCTGCGCAATCTTCGCCTTCGCGGGCGCGGCCGCGGGCGCCTGGAAGCCGAGAAAACCGGTGGAGTTGATCATCATGGCCGGAAAGGGGGGAGGCGCGGACCGCCTGGCCCGTCTGATCCAAAGCATCATCGCGAAGAACGAGTTCTCTCCCCAACCCTTCATTCCCATCAACAAGCCCGGCGGCTCCGGGGCGGAGGCGCTGCGCTACCTGAAGGACAAGGCGGGCGATCCTCACGTGATCATGGCCACCCTGAACAGCTATTACACCACGCCCCTGCGCAACCCCGGGATCGGCGTGGACATCGGCAAATTCACGCCGATCGCCCGGCTGGCCCTGGACACTTTTATATTGTGGGTGAACATCGACTCGCCGATCCGCACCCTGGACGATTACCTCGCCGCGGTGAAAAAGGCCGGCGGCAGGTGGAAGATGGGCGGCACGGGCACCGGCCAGGAGGATTCCCTGATAACGGGCATGCTGGAGCAGGAATTCGGCATCAAGCACACCTACATCCCTTTCAAGGGGGGTGGAACGGTGGCCAAGAACCTGATCGGCAAGCACGTGGATTCCACCGTCAACAACCCTTCGGAGCAGATCGGTTTTTGGCGGGCGGGCAGGTCCAGGCCCATCGCGGCCTTCACGCCCGAGCGGCTGGAGGCGTTCCCGAAAGTGCCCACCATGCGCGAGCTGGGCCACGACATGGTGTATTACATGCAGCGCAGCATCATCGCGCCCCCCGGAATCGACAGTGACGTGCAGGCCTTTTACGTGGGGGTGTTCCGCAAGGTGCACGAGTCCAAGGATTGGATCGATTACACCACGAAAAAGAGCCTGGGCCGGGCCTTCCTCACCGGCCATCAGCTCACCGGCTTCTTCCTCGATGAGCGGGATGCCCACCGCAAGCTGCTGATGGCGCTGGGAGAAATAAAATAGCATGCGGCGGGCGGAATTAATCGTCGCGGTCTTTCTGGCGATTTTCTCCCTCTACCTGATGTGGAAAAGCACGGAACTCCCCATCGGCTGGGACCCGGATAAGGGGCCCGGCGGTGGGGCCTTCCCCTTTTGGCTTTCCGCCGGCATGCTCGTCTGCGCCCTGCTGATCGCCTACCGAACCCTCAGGGGGCTGACTCCGGAATCCCGCTCCACCGAGCCCTTCATGGACAGGGAGTCCTTCCGGATGATTCTCATCGTGGTCGCCTCGCTGACCGCGTTGGTGGCCGGCATCCATGTAATCGGCATCTACGGTTCCGTTCCGTTATTCCTGATTTTTTACCTGCGCTATATGGGGAAACACTCGTGGGTCACGACGTTGATTGTCAGCCTTACGACGCCGGTGGTCACCTTTCTGTTTTTCGAAAAACTGCTGCTGATCCTGCTGCCAAAAGGCATCACGGACGAGCTGTTTTACATATTCTTCTGACCGAATGCGGGGCGGCCCCGACCCCGACCTTCTGCAACGGATCCCGGCAGGTCCAGGGATGGAGCAGGGAATGCGGATCGAAGCCACGGGAAGCCCGTCGTCTTCTCCTGTAACCGGGCCGGCAATTTTCCCCGGGCGGCTTTAGGCCAAGAGCATGGACATTTTCCAGAATTTGATGGACGGGTTCGCCACCTCGCTGGCCCCGTTCAACATGATGCTGATCATCCTCGGCGTCACCGCGGGCCTTTTCATCGGTGCCATGCCCGGCCTGGGCTCGGTCAACGGCGTGGCCATTCTGCTGCCGGTCACCTTCCAGGTTCCCGCCACCTCGGCGATCATCTTTCTGGGCGCCATTTATTACGGGGCCATGTACGGAGGCGCCATCAGCTCCATCATGCTGGGCATTCCCGGCGCCTCGACGGCCGTGGCCACCACTTTCGACGGGCGGCCGATGGCGCTCAAGGGCATGGCGGACAAGGCCCTGGTCGCCGCCGCAGTGGCCTCCTTCATCGGCGGCACCATCTCGGTGGTGCTCTTCACGCTGTTCGCCCCGCCGCTGGCCGAATTCGCCCTGCGGTTCGGGCCCGCGGAGCAATTCGCGCTGATGGTGTTGGCCTTTTCCACCTTCATCGGGCTGGGTGGGGATTCCGTTCTGAAAACCTTCTTCTCCATCCTGTTCGGGCTGGTCATGAGTGCCGTGGGGCTGGACATCATCAGTGGCCATCCGCGCCTGATCTTTGGGGATATCACCGGCTTCTATCACGGGATCAACTTTCTGGTGCTGGCCATCGGCATCTACGGCATCGGCGAGATTCTGTGGACCCTTGAAACCTCCCGTGGCAAGGTGGAGTTGGCCAAGGCCCAGGTCAACCTGCGCCGGATCTTCAATGCGGTCAAGGAATTAAGACATTCGTGGGGAACGATCACCATGGGCTCCCTGCTGGGATATTTCGTGGGCATCCTGCCCGCGGCCGGGGCGACGCCCGCCTCGCTGATGGCCTACGGGATGGCCAAGAGTATGTCCAAGACCCCTGAAAAGTTCGGCACCGGGGTAATCGAGGGAGTGGTTGCGCCGGAA
>JACZVE010000018.1 GCA_022572825.1 SAR324 cluster bacterium | reverse complement strand
ATCTCAGTACGGCCGCCTTCGGTGTAACGACAGAGCTTTTCCCAACGGGCCAGACTGTAGTGTACGGCTTGACCCCACGGACTCCTGGGCAACCCCTCGTTGGCCTGAAGCCACTTCTTGAACCGCTCAAGTATAGGAACCGACTTCTGCCGGCGGATTCGTCGACGCTCTTTCGGCGACGAATCTTCTTCTCGCAACTCACGCTCCACTGCGTAGAGAAGACCGATCTCTGTGAGAGCATGCGCGCTCAACTGCGGCGAACTTCCCTCGGCGTCAAAGAAGTACCTGCGCGCATGCGCCATGCAGTTGTAGGTCGTCACCTGCGGATGTTTGTCATACCCGTCGTAAACCTGATATCCGTCACTTTGAAGCGCTCCTTTGTATCCATTCAAAAACGTGCTCGGCCCGGCCCGGCCGCGACCCCGCGGGCCCCCGATCCGGCTTCGCCGGCGCCGGCCACTTCACCCGGCCCGGGCGTGACCCCGCAGCCCTCCGATCCGGCTCCCCCGGCGCCGGCGAAGGGAGGCAAGATGCGGATGACGCCGAAATACAACGTGCAGGTGAGCAATGAGCTGTTCCACAACGGCAACGTGGAAGCCTGGAAGAACATCGTGGAAAGCTATAAGACCAAATTCCCCGGTCTGGATGTGCACATCTTCCACGATGGGCAGAAAGTGAACAATATCAACGCCTTGTTCAAATGGGGCAAGGTGAAGCACGGAGACGTGATCCTGTTTTGCGTTTCCGGGGAAGACATCAAAGGCGTGTCCAAGTTGCAGCGGTATCTGTACGAGGGCGCCAGTGTCCGTTATGAGAGCTACTTGAAGAAGGACGTCAATAAGGTACTCAATCTCTTCTGACAATCGGTGCGCGGCGCCAGTGTGCATCCGCGCCTCGTTGCAATCCGCAAGGCGTCTTCACCTCCTTGGGGCGTCGCCATTGTGGTTGCCGGGGGAAAGGCGCGACAGTTGGGGCGGCGCAGCGATTGACCACCCAGCCGATTCCATAGGCAAAAACCCGCGGAGGATCAAACCAGACCCATGGTAGCGCTCACTCATTTCAATCAAGACGAATACGTCGAAGGGGATGACCTGCAGGAACGATTCGGATTGCGGGGCCGCAACATGCTCCACCTCGCTGCGCTGAATACGCCCATCGCTCCGGGCTTTTTGATTGAATCGGAGGGCATCACCGGGGGCAGCCTCGATGAACATCTCACGCCGCAGAGCCTGGAGTCGGCCGTTAACAAAATCGAGAACCAAACGGGCAAGACCTTCAATTCCGCCGAGCGTCCCCTGCTGTTCAAGGTCGTGATTTCGCCTTCCATTCAAATTGGCAGCATAAATTCCGTACACACGATCGGTATCAGTGACGAGGTGGCCGGTGGATTCGCCACCAATTGCGGGGAGGAATTTGCCTATCACGAGTATTCGCGCTTCATGGAGGAGGTCAGCACCCGCTTCATGGGCAAGCAGGTGTCGGACTTTACCTCCCTCAAAGACGCGCATCCCAAAGCTTCGCACAAAGAAATCTGCGCGCTGTTCCGGAAAGAACTGGTGCCGGATTTTCCGCAGAACGGCTACGAGCAACTGCGAATGGTGCTCAGTTCGATGGCCGGACAGTACCTGGAAGACCCGATGAACGAGGACATCGAAGCCGGACTGCTCGTGCAGATGATGGTCTATGGGAATTTTGGGAAGAATTCCTATGACGGCAGCTATTACACCCGCGATATCGTCAGCGGGGAATCGCGCCTGACCGGCTACTTCGGGCACAACGCTTTCGATACGCCGCAGGAAGAGGCCAAGAACATCACCGAACTGCAGCCGGAATACCTGCGGCAGCTTCAGAAGGTGGCCACGCAATTGGAGGAGCGATACCGCGACATCCGCCACGTCAAGTTCGTCATCGAGGAATCGGTGGTGTGGATGGTCGAGCAGAACCCCGTTGACGCCAAGTCGACCCGAGCGGAAGTGCGAACGCTCCTGGACCTGCACAAAAAGCAGTTGATCGATAAGGACAAGCTCGCCCGATCGATCCCTCCCACCCAACTGCAGGATCTGTTGCATCCCGTGATCGACCACAAGACGACCGAGGGCATGACAAAGATCGTCGGCGGCCTGGCCGGTTCGCCCGGGGCTTGCGTGGGAAGGGTGTGTTTCAACACGCCCCATCTGCTTTCGGAATACCGACGCTGCTCGCTGATGGGCCTGAACAACGACCTTATTCTGATGATGGCTCACACCGATGCCGAGGACGTGGAAGCCATCGAGATGGGGCGCGCCGTCATCGCTTCCGTGGGCGGCTATGCTTCGCACGCGCCGGTGGTGTCGCGCAGCTTGCGCAAGCCTTGCCTGATGTATGAAGACGTCGAGTATCATGACGGCTATGCCATCATGAACGGCCACCGCGTCAACGAATTCGATACCATTTCTCTGGAGGTGCCCACCTACACCGATCCCACCATCTGGCTGGGCAAGGCGGAACTCGTATACCCGGACACCTCCACCAATGGACTGGAGGAGTTCGTCAACACGCTCGGCGATGTGACGGACGAGTTCGCCGTGTTGGGCAGTGCCGCCAACGAGAACGACGTGGCTGTGGCCATGAAGCTGGGGGCGCGGGGCATTGGCTTGTTTCCTGTCGATCAGATGATGATGCGCGAAAAGCCGCTGGCCGCCTTCCGGGAAGCCGTGCTGATGTCAGACCCGAAAAAGCGGCAGGCGGCACTTAAAACCTTCGAAAAGGATCTGGAAAAGGAGTTCACCAAGATCTTCTCGCTGTTGGGTGGCAAGACCCTCACCATTCGACTGTTAAATGGTCCGCTGACCGATTTCCTGCCTCACGATCCCGACGAGCAGAAAGCCGTGTACCAGGCGCTGGCGAAAAAGCACCCCGAGTTCAGCGAGGAGGAACTCGCCTCGCGCGCCAGCCAGATGCGCAGCGTCAATCCGATGATGGGCTTGCGTGGGAGCCGCATCGGCATCGCCTATCCCGAATTGTACGAGGCGCACGTATCGGCCATACTGCGCGCAGCGCATGCCGCCGCGCAAAAAGGTGCGGCCCCAGAGGCGCTGAATCTGGTCGTCCCGGGCGTGATGTCCGATGCGGAAATGCGATTCATCCGCCACGGCCGCAGCATCGAGGGCACTGTCATCCCCGGCATCCGGGGTGTGCGGGCCGAATTGCTCACGGAATGGGGCCTGGACGACTTCTCCTTTCCCATCCGGATCGGTGCGATGATCGAACTGCCGGCCGCTGCCTTGATGGCCGGACATATGGCCAAACAGTCGGACTTCTTCACTATCGATACCACTATGCTGACGCAGACAACCAACGGAATGTCGCAGGATGACGTGAACACGTTCCTGCCGTCCTTTAATCAGTACGACATCTTGAAGGACAACCCGTTCCAGATCCTCTCCACGCCGGTGAAGGAGTTGATCAATGCCGCCGTACACTTCGGCAAGATCACGCGGCCGGACATGATGATCGGGCTGAGTGGTGATCACGGGTCGGATCCGGTAAATATTGAGTTTGCCTTCCGTACCAAGCTCGACTCCGTGACCTGCAACCCCTACGCAGTGCCGATCGCCAAGTTGGCTGTCGCCCAACACATGATGAACGGGGACAGCACAAAATAGACCGGCCCTGCTCGCCAGGCGAGCGAGGGCCATCCGCCGGCAGTGGAGTCGGGCCGGGATAAAGTCTTGACTCGTGCCGGAGAAGGCGATAGGGCTTTGAAAACACCGGACAAAATCAAGGATATTCGAGCAGGCGGCAGGGATTGCGTGGCGGTGCCGAACGTCTCCTTAGTGTAAGGAACACTGCGTAAACGGCACAGTGAAAACGGCGCAGCGTAAACCGCTTGTAAACGACGCAGATCGGATTACGCTACAAATCATTTGAGCGCGTGAGCGCATCGCGGAAACTACTAGGAGCAATTTATGGCCGACGAAATTCTCATTCACGGACCAAATGTCATCCATCCTGAAATTCCCAGTGCCGTCGGCTCCCGGAACAGTCTGAACCGGCATAATCGGGACGAATACGCCGAGGCGCGGATATTGGCCGATGAGGAGGTTGACAAGATCCTCAACCACCTGCACGCCAAACTGCCCCCTGAGGTGGTCAACCGTCTGGACGTGATGGGCGGGATCAAGTCCAAGCTGCACACCTACTACAATCAGAGCTTGCAGAATATGCTCAACCGGTACATGACGACGGTTGAGGATGAAATGGGCAAGAAGGTGCGGGACCTCGTCGATTTGGAGGAATTACGGGGCCTGAACCGCTATACCCCGCGCTCCATCTCCTACCTGCTCGACCGCATCGCGGGCTCGGAGAAGTTCAACACCGGAGAAGTGGAAAAGTCGATCGTCAACATGTTCGGCCACCTGCAGGGGCATGTTCAACGGGAGATGAACGATCTGGAGACGCATACCAACAGCCTGCTGCGGCGCAAGACAGACGTGGGCGCCTTTGTGCGGGGCGAGAATTTGTACTCGATCGCCAAATGCTCGTTCCGGGACCACCCGCAGAAGCCGACCACCGTGTTCGAAATCAAGCTGGCCATGAATATCCTCGACGCCGAGCTGATCAGCCAGGTGTTCCCTTACCAGACCGCGGCGATCCATCTGCTCAAGGATACAATGACCAAGCGGATCTATGAGGCCATTGATCGGGAAATCGAAAAGATCAATATGGATCTTATAGACGAGGGCAAGGCGGAAATGTCCGCCGAGGAGAAGATCTTCGAGCGGGTGCGCCTGCTGGACAACTACGTCTCGGACGAGGAGACGGAAGGATCACGTCGCTTCACCCTGCTTTCGAAGAAGTTCATGGATGCCATCGAAGGCGTCGATGCGGAAATCCGCTCCGAGGACTACGACGCCCTGGGCGTTCGGGAAAACGTGTTCAAGATCATCGAGGACGATAATATCCGCAATCGCGGCTGGAACACGGCCATCAACGCCATCACCAGCATCCTCGACTGGAGCCGGATGAGCTACCAGCACATCGAAAACTTCCAGTCCAGCCGGCGCTGCCTGATTCGCGAGTATGAGATGACCGACAGCGCCAAGCTGCCGGACGAACGCTACAATATGGAGCTGATCTATTACGACAGCCATCAACTGGCCGCCATCCGTACAGCCTACCTCACCCAGTTGCAGGAGTTGGAACGCACCGTTATGGAGGCGTGGAACGTCGTAGAGGAAATCTACCAGGAAAACCGACTCCAGACCGGCCGGGACGATTGGGAGTCGTTCTCCAGCAAAGTGCTGGGGGGCAAAGTCCAGGACAAGCGCTCGTGGTCCTGGTTCTCCCAACCCCCGTCCCCCGAACCGGCCGAGGGGGAAAAGGGCGAGGGCGACGGCGAAGCTCAGGCCGAGGAAGTCAAGCCCAGACAGTGGAACGAGATCACGTTCATTGCGCCTGACGAGGGCGCGGCCCTCAAGGAAAACCCAACACTCCAGACCCGCATCGCGGATTTGAATGAGCGGTTTCCGGCCATGCAGCGAAAGCTGCAAACGGTGTTCGAGGAAAGAAATCCCACCTTGCGGCAACTCGTGGAGGGGCGCATGGATTTTCTGCAGGGCGAATTCAACCGATTCAGCGCGCTGGTCAATCCGTATCACATCCAGCCAGGCCTGCTGCTGGACGTTGACATCGTGACGGTCAAGCGCAAAAGCACGACCATGATGAACATGGCCAACGTGCTCAACGAGTTCCTCTACCAGATTTCCCAGGGATTCCACGACACAGCGTTCGCGGAATTCTCGCGGCGCCGCTCCACCCAGCGTGAGGACATCTCGGGCGAGTTCATTTCCGGCGTCGGTGTGGCCGACGTTAGCGGCGCGGAAGCCAGCGAGGAGGTCTTCGAGTAGCCCGGTGCCCGTCAGGCGAACCCGCCGCTGCTCAGGCGGATTCGCCTTCCCCGCAACTCCCCCCGCCGTATCTGGGCGCCAGCGCCCCTTCGGCTGTTCGGCCCCGCCACGCGCGGGGCGCATTTCACCGTTCCGTTCGCCGCAGTGCGGGCCGGCAGGTTTTCTGCAAGGCTATTCTTCGGTATACTGAACAGACGTGATTCAGGCCACACACCGTGCGGCCAGAGGACGTCAATCGCATGCCGTGGGCGCGCGTCGGCAGGCCTGTCGGCAAGGATCGAAGCGGGGCACCATGCAACGGGGCGCTTACCTGATCGCAATTTCGCCCAGCGCCGTGGAGGGCGGCAGGGTGAGCCGGAGCGAGAGCCAGGGAGCGCTTACGCTGAGCATCCTCTCTCCCTCCAACGGGGATGCGCCCGATGCGGGCGCCCGCGCCCTCCTCGAATCCTTTTTGAGCCAGGCACAGTGGCCCCGTGGCCCGGTCGTGTTGGTGCTGCCGACCGAAGCGGTCAGCGTGCGCAGGCTCAAGTTCGCCTTCAACGAACCGAAGAAAATCCGCCAGATCCTGCCCTATGAGCTGGAGGATGAGGTGCTCGGCGAGCTCGACAATTACGCCTACGATTTCCAGATCATCCCGCGCGAGAACGGGTCGGCCGAGGTGCTCGTTTTCCTGGTGGATAAGCATCACTTGCAGGAACTGGCCGAAGCGCTAGACGGTCAGCAGCTGAGTTTGCAGCGCGTGACGTTCTCCGCCCAGGCTCTTGTGGCGGCGGATGCCGATCCCGGCGCACGCCGGTTTCACGTGTACGTGGGCAGCGACGAGGGCTTTGTCGCCTATGCCGTGGATGGCCGGCTGGAGGCCGTGAGCTGCTTTTCCGCACTGCCCCGCCGCGTTATGGGGGAACTGGAATCCCTCAGCGCGAACTCCTCGCAGGAGCTGCTGAACGCCTTGTTTCACAGGCAGCAGGAACAACCCGACGCCGATCCTGTGCTGCGCCGGATGAAGGAGGACCTGCAGGGTGTGCGAGAGGAGGTCAACCGATTTATGCGCATTAATGGCGCCGGAGAAGATGCAACGATCTCCCTGCACGGACTGTTCGGGCGCTTCTTCCGGTGGCGGCCGGATGTGGGCGACCTTTCCCTGACGTTCGACCGGGATGTCGATTGGTCGGCCCCGCGTGGGCCGTTTTTCGGGGTTCTTACCGAACTGCTGGCCAATCCCCGCAATATTCTCGCCGGCAGAGGCATCAATTTCTACAGGCGGGTCGCGAGCTGGGTCGCTCAAATGGCCGAGCTGAAGTGGCCGCTGATTGCCATGGGGCTGCTGGTGGTGGTATTGGCGGCCTTGCTGGGTGGGCGCTTTTATGTTCGCACGGCGGGCCTGGAAGATCGCCTCTCGGCGGCTGAGCGCGACCTACAGCGCACCCTCAACATTCCGCCGCCTGTCAATTCACTCGTGGTCAATTCGGCCTTGGCCATGCTGCAGGAGCGGCTGGAGACCGAACGCAAGGAGCGGCAGGCCGTCAGCTATCTGGACCATTACCATTACAACACGCTGATGCTGCTGCGGGAAATCTCCGCGGTGTTCCAGCAATTCCCGGAGCTTACGGTGGATGCGCTCTCGTTCAACAGGGAGCGCTTTTCCCTGTCCGGTACGACCGCAAGGTATAACGAGTCGGAAGCGCTGAAAAACCGCATCGCCGGGCTTACCCGCTTTAAGAGCTTCACGGCGAAAATCACGCACTCCCGTTCCGCCGGACAACGCATCCGATACCGAATTTCCGCCGAGCGATAGGCGCAATGCTGCTGTCGACCCGCGAAAAACTGCTGATCGTGATTTTGGTGGCGCTGCTGCTATGCACCGGATTGTTTTTCACGGCACGGAGCATGCTGGAATACGAGCGAGGCCTGGAGCGTCGCATCCTCGCGCAAACCTCCTGGCTGCAAAAGGCTTCGGCGCTGAGTGCGGAACTGTCGCGATTGCAACAGCCCCGCCGCAGGAAGGTGCGTACGCGCTCCCTGATCGGCTACGTTGAGCAATTGGCGGACCGGATCCGCCTCAAGGATCGCATCCAATTGAACCTGATTGCGCGGGACGCTGCCTCGGGCCTGCAAGGCATCGACATCAAGGTGGATCGTCTCACTTTGGACGAAATGGTCAATTTACTGTACAGCCTGGAAAATGCAGATTTGCTTTTAGTGGTTAATCGGCTGGAACTCAGCCGCTCCTTCCGCGACAAGGAGCTGCTCCGGCTTTCCATGCGCGTAGTGACCCTGGACTAGAATGTCGTGAATGTACCTCGCGTTAGAGTTTCGGGGCGCAGCCCGTTATTTTAACTGACTTTATTAACTACGAGCAAAATTGCTGGAATTAACCGAGGATTTCTGACGCGAGGTACAAGGGGCAGGTATCGCATGAAACGGTTAGGTGTCATCTTCCTGATCATTCTAATTGCGCTGGGTGTGTTCTGGATCGGTCTGATGTGGAATTTCCCCGGTGCAAGCGTATCGCGCTACGTGGAGCGACGCGTCAACAGAGCGCAGGGATTTGATCTGGTGCTCACACCGGCCGAGCTGCGCTGGAATCGCTTGTACGTGCAAAGGGCCGAGTTGCGCCGGCGCAACAATCCCGCGGCGCTGGCGCTTTTTGTTTTGACAGACTTCTCCATTCCTCTAACATGGAGGCTGGTGCGCGGCCTGCACGTACGCGCCCTCATTGGCAAGCAGGGCCGCGTGGAGGCGTTCCTACCCTGGCGGACCGGCGAAGATGCTTGGTTGCAGGGCAATTTGAAAATGGATGAGGTTCCGATTCTCGAGGTCTTTCGGCCCATCGCCGTTAGTGGCGCGCTCTCGTTCTCGGGCCACTTCAAGATGGACGCCGAAGCGCGAACCGGCAGCCGGCTGCCGGACGGGCTGCTGGAGGGAGAAGCGGAAGCACTGGAGATCACCGGGGTGACGGTGGCGGGCAATACATTGCCCCCTACTCGAATGGATTCTCTGCGGATAGCCCTACAGACGGGGCGCACCGTCAATGTGAGCAGCTTCGAATTCAGCGGCGACCTTCAGGGTCGCGTCGAAGGCACTATCACGCCGAACCTTCGCAATCCGCGCAACTCGCTGCTCGCCCTGCGTATTACCACGGCTTTCCGCGATAATTGGCTGGCTCGCCTGGGAAACCTGCGGCCCGCTGTGGAAAGCTTCATGGACAAGGGACGGCTGGCCGTCAGGTTGGATGGCACCATCGGTCGTCCGCGCCTGCGGCCCGTGCGGGGAGGCGGTTGATGCGAAAGCGCCCGGGATATTCAGCCGTGATCGGGGTCCTGGCGCTCCTCATGGCGTTCATGGCGGCGGTGATGGCCTATGGGGAACTGAGTACCAGCATTCGCAGCGAGGAGCCACGCATCATTGAGGTGCGCCGCGGGGAAAGCCTGCGCCAGGTCACTCGGCGGCTGGCCGCCGAAGGTGTACTGCACCAGCCGGGGCTGCTCACCTTGCTGGCCATCCTGCGGGGCGATTCGGCCAAGATCCAGGCAGGCGAGTATGTCATCCAGGGGGCGGTCTCCCCCCGTGAGTTGCTCGACTATTTTGTCTCCGGACGCGCCCGCCAGGTATCGCTCACCATTCCGGAGGGCTTTTCCGTCGTCGAAATCGCCGCGCGCCTGCAAGCGCGCGAGCTGGGTAGTGCGGCCGAGCTGCTTCGCCTGGCCCAGGACCGGCGATTCATCGCGTCCCTGGGCCTGCCGTTACAATCCGATCCGCCCACCCTGGAAGGACTTATCTATCCGGATACGTACTATTTCCACCGGGGCCTCAGCGAGGCCCGCCTGCTGACCGCCATGGTCGAGCAATTCAAGAAACGCGCGGGCGGTGTGCTCATGGCGCAATCGGCCCGCTTGGGCATGCGCCCCTACGAGGTATTGATCCTGGCTTCCATAATCGAAAAGGAGACCGCGGTGGGCGGAGAGCGGCCGCTCATTTCCGCCGTATTTCACAACCGGCTTCAGGCCCGCATGCGCCTTGCCAGCGATCCCACGGTCATCTATGGGCTGGAAGAGTTCGATGGCAACCTGAAGCGCGTTCACCTGCGCACCAGGACGCCGTACAACACCTACAAGATCAGCGGGCTCCCGCCGACGCCCATCGCCAATCCCGGCCTGGATAGCATCACGGCGGCGCTGGCGCCGGCCAAGGTGGACTATCTGTACTTCGTCGCTAAAGGGGACGGCACGCATTACTTTTCCAGGGATTTCCGCTCCCACAGACGGGCGGTGTGGAAGTATCAGGTGCGCCCCCATCACAGACGCAAATCCTGATTCACAGTGCGGGCACCGTGCCGCTGTATACCTATCGCGCATTGGATGCCGGGGGGAGGCAGGAAAAAGGTTCCCTCAACGCCGCCTCGGAAAAGGAAGCGCTGGCTGTCTTGCGCGGGCGCTCCATCTACCCCTTGCAGCTACGCTCCACCCAGCCCTTCTCGCTCAGCCTGAAGAACTGGGTGCGATTGGGGCGGAACCCTCGTATCTCCAACAAGGAACTGGCGGGCTTCACGCGGCAACTGGCCACACTGCTCGAGGCGACGATTCCCTATGACACCGCGTTGCGGATGGTGCAGGCGGAATCGTCCAACGCGAGCCTGCAAGCAGTCCTGACCGACGTTCGCGCGCGCGTGGTGGAGGGCGCATATCTCGCCGACGCCCTCGCCGCCCATCCGCATTTCTTCCCGTCCATGCTGCAAAATATGGTGCGCTCGGGGGAGAACAGCGGAAAGCTGGTCATCATCCTCGGCCGCCTCGCCAGCTATTACGAGAACATGAACCGCCTGCGCACCAAGATCGCCTCTGCGCTGGTCTACCCCGCTTTCATGCTGGTGTTCAGCGCGGCGGTCGTGACCTTCATGGTCACCTACATCATTCCCAAGATTTCTCGGCTGTTCAGCAGTTTTGGCGGGGTGCTGCCCCTGCCCACCCGCATCTTGATCGCCACCAGCCACGTCGTGGTGAACTATTGGTGGCTGATCCTGATCTTGGCCCTGGGGGCGGGCTGGGGGCTGGTGTGGTTTTTGCGCACAGAATTCGGCCGGGGGCTGAAAGACCGCATTGAGTTGACCCTCCCCATCTGGGGGGAATTTTTGCGTAAATTGCTCATGCAACGGCTGACCGAGACGCTGGCAACGATGCTGCACAGTGGTGTGGAGCTCAATCACGCCCTGACCGTTTCCAAAGAAGTGATGCAAAACAGGGTATACCTGAAGGCAATGGAAAATGTTATTGTCGACATACAGAATAAGGGTATGCAACTATCGGCCGCCATGCGGCGCACGGGTCTGTTCCCCGAGGACATCTGCCAGATGATCGCCATCGGAGAGGAGACGGCGACGCTGAACCCCATGCTGGAAAACGTCGCGGCACGCCTTTCCAACGAGGTAACGGCAACAATGGATTCAGCCACGGCGCTCTTCGAGCCGGTGATGATTCTGCTGATGGGCGCCGTCGTCGGGTTCATCGTCATTTCCATCCTGCTGCCGATGCTGCAATTGAATCAATTGGTGGGATGACCATGAACGCCATGAGTACCACGCGACGGCTACCGGGGCGCGCCTCGCGCCGCCCAGGTGGCTTCACCTTCATCGAAGTATTGGTGGTAATGATCATCCTGGCCCTCATCGCCGGAATTGTGGGAACCCAATTGCTGGGCCAGGCGGAAAAGGCAAAAAAGGACGCCACCCGAATCCAGATCCGGTCGCTGGATGCCGCCCTGAGCTTGTACCGCCTCCACAACGGCACCTATCCGACAACCGAACAGGGCCTGGAGGCACTGATGCGCAAGCCGGAGGTCGGCATCATCCCGAAGGACTGGCAGGGGCCCTATCTTAACGCCAACCGCGTACCCACGGACGGCTGGGCAAACGCGTTCCTCTACGCCTTCGATGGCCGCGATTTCACCATCGTCTCGATGGGTGCCGACGGGCAGGAGGGGGGATCGGAATTGGATGCGGACATCTCCAGCAAGGAGTTGTAATCGCCAATGCTCGCTGCCCGGCTTCACCCTCGTCGAGCTGATGGTGGTGATGGGCCTGCTGGCCCTGGTGATGTTGCTCGCCCTGCCGGCACTGCAGAATCTGCTGGAAGGCAGCCTGCAACGCGAGGTACGCCGCATATCGAGTGTGATCCGGCTGCTCCGCAATGAGGCTGTGCTCACCAACTCGCGTTTCCGGCTGATGTTCGACCTGGACAAAGGCGCCTATCGCGTGGAAGAGCGCAACGAGTCCGGGGTCTACGAGCCGCGAACCGACCCCAAGGAGTTGCGCCCTCACACGTTTCCTTCCTCGTTCGACATAAAGGATCTGGTGCTGTTCGGGGAGGTATCCCGCCAGGAGCGGGAAAAAGTCGTTCCCATCATTGTCGATTCCTCCGGCTACGTGGATCCTTTCCTGCTGCATTTTTCCAATGGCGATGCGGAATACACCCTCCGCGTTACGGGCTTTACGGGGCGCATCGAATTGGTGGAAGGCTATGTCGATCAATGAGGTGGCGCCTCGCAACGCCCCTCGCGGCCCGGCCTCGCGCTCAGCCCGTGCTCACCGGCCCTGTGCGATCTCCGCCTTCACGCTGATGGAGATCCTGGTGGCCATGGCCGTGCTGTCCATCACCCTGCTCACGCTCTACGAGAGCTTCGTTTCCACCGTTCACGTCAACACGGTGACCCAGGGTCTGTGGAAGGCGATCGTCTTCGCCAATAACGAGCTCTCCCGGATCGAGCGCGGCCCCATCCCCGAGGTCTCGATTCAACAGGGATCGTACCAGGACGACCACCCCATGGCCGGTTACGATTGGCGCCGCGAGGTGTTGGACGAGGAGCCCTTCCCGGGCGTAAAGGTGCGCAAGGTATTGCTGGAACTGCGCTGGGCCGTCGGCGGCAGTCCCCAGACCTACCGGGCCGAGATCTATGTTCCGCCGCAATGAACGCGGCCAGCGCCGCGGCTTCACCCTGGTCGAATTGCTCGTATCGCTCCTGCTGCTGAGCCTGGTGCTGGCGTTGGTGTTCGGCGCCTTCGCACAGATCTCGGGCCGCGCCGTGGAATTGCGGGACGCGCTGACCGAACAGCAGGAATTGCGCCTGCTGACGCGCATAGTCGCGGACGACCTGCGTTCCGCCCAATGGCTGAAGCGTTTTTATGACAAAGGGGTGGGATACGCTACGGGTATCGTCGCCGATACGGTCTTCGAGGATGGCCGGGAATTCACCCGCATCCGCTTCCACGCTGCGCGCCCGGCCCGCTTTCATCGCAGCATCGAACCCGAGCAGGATCCGGGCCTGCACGAGCTGGCCTACTGGGTGCGCCGCTCGCAGGACGGCGGCGACACCCTGGAGCTGATGCGGCGCGAGGACTTCTACCTTGACGACGATATGGATGACGGCGGCATCAGCGTTGTGCTCGCCGATCGCATCGAACACTTCCTGATCGAATTTCTCCCGGCGGACGCGGCCGGCGCTGTAGAGACCTGGCAGACGCGATGGGATGCGCCCAACCAAACCAATGCCGGCCGCATGCCGGGCGCCATCAGGCTCACACTGGGCCGCACCGATGCGGCCGGCACGAGCCTGCGGGAAACGATCGAGATCAACCTCCAGGCAAGCCTGAAACTGTGATGGGTGCAACAAGCCAGCTCCCCGCCCGCCCCAGAGGCATTGCGCTGCTGATGGCGTTGGCGGTGGTGATGCTGCTGACCGTGTTCATGAGCGAGTATTTCTTCGCCACCGGGCTGGAGCTGCGCGCCATGACGACCTACCGGGAAGCGCAACAGGCCCGCTCCCTGGCAAAAGCGGTGTTCAAAGTGGCGCAAATCGGCATGTTTCAGGACGAGGTGGATTTTTTCAAGGGCTACCGGCAGGTCGCGGAGCTCCTGCAATTTGCCGCCGTGCCCTGGGCGGACGGGTTGCTGATCTCCCTGGAGATCGCGCCTCAGGACCATCTGTACAATGTGAATCAATTATCTAATCTGCGGCCGGACGAACCTAGCGACAGAGGCCGCAGTATCCTTTTTTCCAATACGATTGCCGAGTTGGAAATTCCTGGCGAATCGCCCGAAACCGAACCCCAGCCCTTGTCGGATACCACCATCGCCGAGTTGTACGCTGCGTTGATGGACTGGATTGATGCGGAGGACGACACCTACATCGCGATTCTGGGCGTTCAAGGAGCGGAGGCGGACGCGTACCTTCTCAGCAAGCCGGAGTATACCATCAAAAACGGGATGATCGACCGCTTGACGGAAATCCGCCTCGTGCGCGGCGTAGGGGCAAGCCGCATACCCTGGGGGGAGTGGGAGGCACGGTTTGCGGCATTGCCCCGGACCAATCCCGACGCCTTTTACTTTACGGAAAAAATCAACGTGAATCTCGCAAGCCAGCAGGAGATTACTGAATTCCTGGAGAATCGCCGCGCGGATCCCAATGATAAAGAGGGATTTCAGGGAATACAAAAAGGTATCAACGAATACGCCGATAAGGCCGGGGACATCGCTGCATTCTTCGTACCCGAGGAGGGTGACCGCGATGCCTACAATTTGGCCACCTTGCTGTCGGCCCTCAAGGAGGAGCTCGGCCTCAACGAAAATTACGCCAAATTCCTGTTGTCCACCGTCAATCGCTACACCGCATCGCCGTCGTCACCGAGGTCAACGACGTTCAGGCCCGGCTGAAAGCCATGCTGCACGTGCGGCGCAACGAGAGCGACCGCACGGGCAGTATCGTCAACGTGCTATGGGCAACGCTGGACTGACCGCCCGCACCGCTCATGAAGCCCATCGGCCACACCATCATCCGCCTCGACGAGGTGGAATCCACCAGCACCCTGATGCTGGAAGACAGCGCCTATCTGGAAAACCATGGACTGGTGGTGATCGCCCGCCACCAGACCGGCGGCCGAGGCCGCATGGGCCGCCGCTGGGCTTCCCTGCCCGGTGGGCAACTGCAGTTCTCCCTGGTGCTGCATCCCAATCTGCCGCCCGAGGAGGTCCCGCTCCTGTCGCTGGTGAGCGGGCTGGCCGTGGCGCGGGCCCTGGAGGACGTGCTGGCGCTGAGTCCGGCGCTGAAGTGGCCCAACGACGTGCTGCTGGGCGGCGGCAAGGTGTGTGGCATTCTGGTGGAAGGCGCACCGGGGCGGGGAGGCAGGCCCCGCCTGGTGATCGGCATCGGCGTTAACTGCGATGGAACGCCAGGCGACTTCCCACCGGAGGTGCGGGCGTCGCTGACCACCCTGGCTCACGAGACGGGCGCCCCCGTGGACAAAGAGGCGCTGTTGCAAGCCATCCTGGCGCAACTCAATGCACTCCACGAGCGCCTGGCGGCCGGGGACAAGGCGGCCCTGCTGGCCGAGTGGAGCCGGCGGGCGTTGCTGCGCGGGCACCGGGTGCGGATGAACGCGGCGGATGGAGCCCGCGAAGGCGAGCCCGTCGGCCTGACGGCGGAGGGCTGCCTGATCATCGCCACGGACGACGGCGGGCAGTACGCGCAGCTATCCGGAGAACTGGAATGGCTGCGCTGATGCGTGGCCACCCGCCCATTTACACCGATTGCTGGGCCAGGCGCTCAGTGAGCCGCCGTGCCTGAGCCAGCTCCTCCGGACCGCGCTCGTCGATCGGCCAGTGAACGGCGGCGGCGAAGATACCCAGGGCGATCGCGGCGATCCAGACCAGGTCGTACGAGCCCGTCAGATCAAACACCATGCCCCCCAGCCAGGCACCGAGAAACGCGCCCAACTGGTGGCCCAGAAAAACGACGCTGAACAGGGTGTTCAGGTAGCGCACGCCGAACATCTGCCCCACCAGCGCGCTGGTCAGCGGCACCGTGCCCAGCCAGAGGAAGCCGATGCCCGCGGCGAAGGTCAACACCGTGGCGTTCGACGTGGGCAGCGTGACCAGCAGGGTGATGACGCCCGCGCGCAACAGGTAGATGACGCACAGCGCCTTGCGCTTGCTGTATCGCCCGCCCATGTACCCCCACCAGATAGACCCGAAGACGTTGAACAGGCCGATCAGGGCCAGGGCCAGCGCGGCAATGTCCGACGTGATGGCCATATCGACGAGATAGGCGGGAAGGTGGGTGCTGATGAAGGCCACGTGAAAACCGCATACGAAGAAACCCCAGAACAGCAGCCAGTAGCGCCCCTGCCGGCCCGCCTGCTGCAGGGCCTG
>JACZVE010000309.1 GCA_022572825.1 SAR324 cluster bacterium | reverse complement strand
ATATTCTGATGTATGCAGCGTCGGACTAACTAAGAACCTGGACAGAATTACTTTTATACCAACCCGCGTTAATTGGTTGCGGGCTGACGAAGTCACATACATGGAGTATAAAAACTCTGTTTTTGCCGCGAAAACAGAGTTTTCGCACTCCTCTACATGAGTCATATAAGTCATATCAATTTAATTTTGTCTGGCTACTTATATCAGAACAGCATGTGGGTAAAGAAGGGAATATGTTATAATGCGCAAAAGCGATTTCGGTAATCGACAACCGGCCAATCGTGTCCTCACCACGCGCCAACTCCTCGTCGAGCAACAGCACCAAGATGTCGCCCAACAACTTGTGCAACATCTTCTCCGCTATGTCAATCTTACGCGGGTTGTCAACAACGGTGTAGCGAAACTCCAGCTTCACACGACCATCGGGTAACTTGGGTAGGGCAACGCGACCATAATGATACACCAAGCCCTTGTAGCGACCATTGCGGATGCGAATGCATTGGCAGTAGTCTACCTGGGGATGTTCTACCAATTCGAATCTACGCTTGATGCCCACGACGCTGCATCTCCATGGTCTTGCTGTGCATCTGAACCAACACCTGTACCGCCTCGTCAAAGGTCATGCCCGCATCGAGGATCTGCTCCTCGAACATTCGAGTTGCCCTCTCGACATCATGACCGAATCCCATCACCTTGTTGCGATGCTGGATTCGCTCGATGAAATCGGTACGCATCTGTTCGGTATTGATCCGCTCTCGCTCTCTCTCCAAATACCCCTCAGGGATATGGCACTCGCCACGACAAGGCAATCTCATTCGTAATCCACCTGACTTATCTCAACTGCTGACGTTGCCACACTTCGATTCTCGGTGATGATCTGTTCCATGGTGTTGTTCCAATCCGCAACCGCTTGCCAATCAGTTTCATTCTTCGACCAACCAATTTCCTCGCCATTGACATCAAACATAACGAACGTCTTGTAGTGCTTGGGCACCTCGTCAAACTGGATCTCACCCACCAGCTTCTTCCTTTAGCTCAGCATCTACCTGTTTATCAAATACCACCCTTCGGTACTTCGCTGGAAAAACAAGGTGATACAGCAATACAGTGACATTATGGCTTTTATGGATGTATTCACTCATTCACCCATTATACCGACGCCGCAAGCGGCGGGGAATTAGACCCGAAGAGATTAAATTACAACCCTTTTAGTGGTCAGGCGGAGTGAGGTTTTAGCGAGAGCATCAGAACCAATCCCATCGCATTTTTTGCATTCACTTCGAAACCGGAACACTCGGGGAACATTGCAATGAAATTCGGATTCACCGCTGCGCCGGTGGGCCCCAAGGGCCGCAGCGACGAGGAGCTCTACCGGGAAACGCTGGAAGACTGCACGTATGGTCAGGAGTTGGGCTTTGACTCCGCCTGGGCACTCGAGCACCACTTCACTCCGTACTTTCCGACACCCGATCTGATGGTCTACCTGGCCCATATCGCCGCGCGCTGCCCGGGGCTGGGGCTGGGCACCTGCGTGATCGTGCTGCCCTGGCACCATCCGCTGCGGCTGGCCGAGCAGATCGCCATGCTGAGCCTGCTCTCGCAAGGGGATCTCTACCTGGGACTGGGGCGCGGCACGGCGCGGTACGAGTTCGACCGCTTCGGCATCGACATGGCCCATACGCGCGAGATCTTCAAAGAGGAGCTCGAGATCATCCGGCTAGCGCTGAAAGGGGAACCCTTTTCCTACCAGGGCCGGCACTTTCAGATTCCGGAAACGCGCATCCGCCCCTTCGCCAACCCGGAGCGCGTGAAGATATTCGGCGCCATCGGCAGTCCGGCCTCGGCGGAGACCATGGCGGAGCTGGGACTGCCGATCATGCACACCTCCAACTTCCCGGACGAAAAGGCGGCGGGATTCGTGGCCCAATGGCAGGCGCGCATCGGCGCCGGAGAGCGTGAAACCCGGGAATTCGAGTTCCCGATCCTGCTCAATCCCACCATCGTCGCGCCCACGGATGCCGAAGCGCGGGAGATGGCCCACGCCTACTACCCGCATTTCGCGCGCGTGCAAATGAACCACTACGAGACCAAGGACGACTACTGGAAGGATATTCCCGGTTATGAGGTCCACTCGCGCTTCTTCGCCAACCTGGGGCGCATGGTCGACGACTTCGAGTTCCGCGATAAGTTCCTCAATCTGCAGCTCGTCGGAGCGCCGAAAACCGTCATCCGCCGCATCGAGGTGCTGCGCGACAAGCTGAAGGTGGGCCACGTCGTCAGCGCGCACGCGCTGTACGAGATGGATCAGCCCCTGCGGCGGCGCTCCATGAAGCTCTTCGCCGAAGAGGTGATTCCCCACTTCCGCAAGGCGGCAGCGGCGGCGTGAGCTTGGCGCGCCGGGCACTGAACCCTGCGCCGCATTCGCGTGCTCCGGCGGGCGCCGCCTCGCTCTTCCGGACGGTGCCTCCGCGCCGGCAGAGTTGTAATTCTTTCCGCATGAGCTGTAACGCGTCTCGCTAGCGCGAGACGATTCATCCCCAAGCAGGCCGCGGATTGCCTCGCTTGGCCCACTCTTCCTTGCGCGCACTCGGGGATACGGATAGTAATTGAAAAACTCTCTGCACCAGACCCTGGGCTGCGCAATGCACGATTTCTCCTATCATACGCCCGCCACGCTGGCGGAAGCGATCGCACTGATGCAGGCCGATCCGGCCAACAGTTGCTACCTGGCCGGCGGTACGGATCTCTACCTGGCTCTGGAGCACGGGGCCGCCCCGGCGGGCGTCGTGATCGACCTGAAGGGCGTTGCCGGGCTGGAGGGCATCGTGGCCCTCCCCGAGGGTGGCTGGCGTATCGGCGCCCTGACCCGCATGGCGGACATCGAGCATCACGCCGAGCTGCAACGCGACTACCCCTCGCTGTGCGCAGCCGCGGAAGTGGTGGGCGGCCCGCCTATCCGCAACCGCGCCACGCTGGGCGGCAATCTCTGCAACGCCTCGCCCGCCGCGGATACCTCCACGCCCCTGCTGGCGCTCGGCACCACGGTGGCCGTCTCCGACGGCGAGCAGGAGCGCACATTGCCCCTGGCCGAACTGTGGCGGGGCCCGCGCCAGACTACCCTGGCACCGTCCGCGGTGCTCACGGCGATCATGCTGCCCCCACCGGCGCCAAGATCGGGCAACGCCTTTCAGCGCCTGACCCGCTCCGCCATGGACATCGCGGTGGTCAATGCCGCCGTCTGCCTGGCGCTGGACGAGGCGGGACGCGTCGCGTCGCTGCGGGTGGCCCTGGGCTCGGTGGCCCCGGTGGTCGTGCTGGTGGAAGGCCTGGAAAGCGCGCTGGCGGGCAAACCGGTCGACGAGGCCGCCTGTGAGCAGGTGCGCAGCCGGGCGCAGACGGCCGCCCGTCCCATCGGGGACGTGCGGGCCTCGGCGGCTTACCGCGCCGAGATGGCCGGCACGCTGGCCATGCGCGCTTTGCAGGATGCCGCCGCCATGGCGGGAGGCGGCTCGTGAGCGCCCAGGGAACGCTGCCGTTGCAGATCACGGTCAACGGCAAGCCGCGCACCACGCAGGTGGAGCCGCGCACCTCCCTGCTGACCTTCCTGCGCGAGGAGTGCGGACTCACCGGCAGCAAGCGCGGCTGTGAGGAGGGCGAGTGCGGCGCCTGTGTGGTCATGATGGACGGGCGGCTGGTCAACGCCTGTCTGATCTTCGCCGTCGAGGCCGCCGGGGGAAGCGTCACCACGGTGGAGGGGTTGGGCGAGGCGCAACACCTGGCGCCTGTTCAGCAGGCATTCATCGAAAGCGGCGCCTCGCAGTGCGGCTTCTGCATCCCGGGCATGCTGCTGGCGGCTCACGCCCTGCTGCAACACGACACCCACCCCGACGAGGGGGCCATTCGCCGGGCCATCTCCGGCAATCTCTGCCGCTGCACCGGCTACGACCGCATCGTGAAGGGGATTCGGCTGGCCGCCGAGCTGCAGCGGGGGCATGCGTAAGGGTGCGAATATGAAGCAAATCAAGATCGACTATCCCCAGTTCAAGGCGGTCGGCGAGGACCTGCCGCGCATTGACAACGTATCCAAGCTCATCGGGGAGGCGGTATTCGCCGAAGACGTGCGCCCGCCCACACCCGTCCTCCACGGCAAGGTGCTGCGCTCGCCCCACGCGCATGCACGGGTCAAGCGGCTGGACGTCTCGGCCGCGGAGCGCCACCCGGGTGTGCACGCGGTGATGACGGCGGCGGACCTGCCCTATGAGCGCTACGGGAAGTACCTCAAGGATGAACTGTTCATGGTCCGTGCCGGCGATAATGTGTTGTTCGTGGGCGATCGCGTGGCGGCCGTGGCGGCCGATACCCCGGAGATCGCCGAGGAGGCCCTGCGCCTGATCGATGTGGCCTACGAGCCGCTGGAGCCGCTGCTGGACTGCCTGCATGCCCTCGAACCCGCCGCCCCGGTGCTGCACCCCGCGCTGATGGACTACGCGGTGGTGGCCATGGCCGAGCCCGCGGGGGGCAACGTTTGCTCCGACAACAC
>JACZVE010000308.1 GCA_022572825.1 SAR324 cluster bacterium | reverse complement strand
GGCTATCGGCGTAAGCAAGGGCACCGGCAGGAGATGACCCGGCTGCAAATTGACGCGATCGAAACGGCTTAGGGGCCGGGCGCGAGAGATTCTCCCAAGGGACGCATCACATGGCACATAAGAAAGCAGGCGGCAGTTCCCGTAACGGGCGGGATTCCATCGGCAAGCGGCTCGGCGTGAAACGCTTCGACGGACAATTCTGCCTCGCGGGAAATATCCTGGTGCGGCAGCGAGGGAGGTCTTTTCACGCCGGGGATAACGTGGGCAGGGGCAAGGACTACACCCTGTTCGCCCTGGTCGACGGCCGTGTAAAGTTCAGCCGCAAGCGCGAAAACCGCAAGTACGTGAATATCGTCCCGGAGCAGAGCGCCTCCTAGGCCCCGCTACTGGGCCCGCCCGGCTGGTTTTCCCGCGCCGGGTAGACGCGCTCGATCCCCACCGCTTTCAATAGGGCCTCTTCCCGGCCCAGCATCTCCCGCTCTTCGGCTGCGGTGTTGTGATCGTAGCCGGCCAGATGGGCGCAGCCGTGGGCCAGCAGACGCAGCACTTCGGTGCGAAGGTTCCAGCCGTTGCGGTGGGCCTGCTCGCGGGCCCGTTCCAGTGATATGGCCAGATCGCCCAGCAACGGGGCTTCCGGGGTTGCACCGGCATGGCCTTCGGCTTCTGTGTAGCGCCAGGAGAGCACGTCGGTGGGAAGCTCCTTACCGCGGTATTTAAAATTGAGATCGCGAAGGCGGTCGTCTCCGGCAAACAGGAGCGACAGGCCCGCGCCGGGGTGGCCCAGCGCCCTCAGGAAGCGCGCCAGTGCCTCCCGCAAGGCGGGCTCGTACAACTCAGGAGGTGGCGCGCCGGCCTCCCAGGATATGTCGATGGGCGGGTGGCTGCTCTGGCTCAACCTCTCCGTCTCGCTGGGCTGCAAGGTCAAGTTCCGGGTAGGCAATGCGATGGTGATGGATGCTGATGAGCATCTTGGTGAAGGTCTTCTCGATGTAGTTCAGGTCGTTGAACGTCATGCCGGACTCGTCCAACTGTCCTTCCGTGTAAATCCGCGTCGCCAACTTTTGCACCGTCTGGCGGATAGCCTCTGGCGACGGGTCGCTCAGGCTGCGTGTGGCGGCTTCCGTGACATCCGCCACCATCACGAGCCCGGCCTCCTTGGTCTGCGGCTTGGGGCCCGGATAGCGGAATTCGGACTCGTCCACCGGCTCGCCCAGATCTCCCTGCTCCTCCTGCGCCTTGTGATAGAAGAAGCGCACCAGGGAATTGCCGTGATGCTGCGCGATGATGTCGGTGATGGCCTTGCCCAGTCGATGGCGCTTGGCGATCTCCAGGCCGTCCTTGATGTGGTTGACGATAATGCGCGCGGACGTCCGCGCCGGCAGATCGTCATGATAGTTGGTCTTGCCCTGGTTCTCGATGAAGTAGAGCGGACAGAGCATCTTGCCCAGATCGTGATAGTACGAGGCGACCCGAACCAGCAGTGGGTTGGCCTGAATGCCCCCCGCCGCTGAATCGCTCAGGTTGCCCACCACGATGCTGTGGTGGTAGGTGCCCGGCGCACGAACCGACAGCTCCTTCAGGGCGGGATTGTTCATGTTGGACAGTTCCAGCAGGCGCAGGTTGGTCGTGATGTCGAACGCCCGTTCTATCACCGGCAGTAAGGTGGCCGTCAGAAAGGCGACGCCCAGGCCGTTCAATGCGGCCGCCCCCAGTTCCCAGGCCAGTTTTGTGTCGATCGGGTTTTGCTCCAGCAGCGTCAGCACGCCCAGCACGAGAAGGTTGATACCCGAGATGCGCAGTCCCTGCAGCCAGAGGGAAAAGCGGTTCTCGTAGTGCTGCAGGGGGATCGAGGCGATAAAGCTGCCCATGACGGCGAACAAAAAGAAGGACAGACTGTTGCCCAGCAGAATTGCAAGACAAAGCGACACGACGAAGCCCAGGAACACGGCGATCTCGAAGCCCAGCAGGATGCTTGCCAGCAGGGAGGTCAGCGCGGCGGGGATCAGAAAGTTGAACGTGCTCGATGGGATGGAGTCGTACACGGTCGTCAGGGCCGGCACGACAAACAGGATCAGTTGCGCCAGCAGCAGCGTTACCACCAGCAGCAGCGACATGAGCAGCAAGCGGGAGAAGCTGTTCTCGCCGTTCCGCATGCGCTGCAGCAGCAGGCGGTAAATCATGCCGAGGGCCAGCAGAACGATGAGAAAGGTGCCGATGATCTGCGGGTATTTGGGATTCTTCAGGTTGTACGCGTTCAGCGCGTGGATGATTTCCACCTGCTGTGCGGCCGCCACGTCCCCGGCACGAGCCACCACGTCGCCCTGCTTCATATTGAAATATACCGGGGACAGGTTTTTGAGTAGCTCCTGCTTTTGCCGCTCCGATTCGCCCTTGTTTTCGGTGAGGTTGGGGCGGATCAGCCGTTGTGCCAGGTTGATGGTCGCTTCCCGATAGGCGGTGGCCTCGCCGGGAAAGTTCAGCTCCTGGCCAAGCTGCGCGATGCGGTCCCGCACCGCCCGCACCTCGGCCACCAAGTCCAGCTTTTCGAAGCGCTCCGGCTTGTCCGAATCCAGCGTCTGAATCTGGATGGCGTCCAGGCCAACGGCAAAGCCCTCCCGTGAAGCCACGATTTTCTGGTCATACACCGCGCGCAGCAGCGAGATTGCCTTTTGCTGCAAATCCTTGTTGAAGTCGGCCTCGTGCAGCGTGCGAAAGACGGGTTCCTCGACGGTGACGCCGAGCATGCGTTCGTAATCGCCTTGCAGGGAAATGAGCGATTGCGCCTCTTCCTGGCGGATCTTTTGCTCCTCCGCCTCCAGCTTTGCTCTGTCCTCGGCCAATTGCGCCAGTTTGCCGTCAAGCTGCGCGTTCTCCTGCCGGCCCGTGACCCTTTGGGCCTCCACGGCCAGCAGATCGAAACGCAGCTTTTCCAGGCGGAATTCCTGTTTGGCGCTGGGGCTGTCCAGGTCCGTCAGCCTGCCGATCTCCGCGATCAGCAGGCGCGACTCCCGGTTGAGCGTCTGCAGCCGGAGGCGCGCGTCGTTTTGCGCGGAGATGGCTTCGATCTGCAGCAGGGAGTTGCGGCGTATGCGTTCCAGGGCTTCCGCCTGGTTTTTGCGCCGCGCGGCCAGGCCTTCCCGCATCTGCGCAAAGGCCTTGCCGACAGCCGCCAGGGTTTTGTTCTTCAGGCCGGGATCGTGGTCGTATATGGGCGGAAAGTTTGCAAGCGCCTCCTGACGGCGGAGTTCGGTGGAGCGCTCGTCCACCAGAGTCACGTTGTCGGAGATGATGATATTCTCGGGGATGATGTCCCCTTCCTCGTAACGGGCGGTCAGCAGATTCAGGTTGGGCGCAATCATCACGGTAATCGCGAGGGCGAGCCCGACCATCAGGCCCGCTCTCAGCAACCGTTCTCTGGATAGGTATCGATTCATGGCCTGCTGGTTCGCTTCAGACTTCGGCGCACCATTCTCTGCAGATGTCTCGCCGTCTTTAACGGCCCCGCAACGCATAATCCTACCCAGAATGCCATTTTTTTGTGGCACAATCCAGATTCTCCTGTGCCGGCCAATACGCCAGCCCATGCAACTACCCCTGTGCCCACCCATGCGCCCGCCCGTGTGCCCGGGCGACAGCGTGCGCCCCGGCAATGGACCGGCGGATGGGCCGCCGGAGCGCAGTTGATTGGGCGGACATGGGGCCGAGCGAGGGTTGGCCGGTGCCCTGTCCGGTGGCGTCATACCGGGTTGGCGCTACGCGCCTGGCACGCTGCTCGCCCGCCGGGCCGCCGCGATGGCTTGGCGATGATATTGCATTATTTGAGATTGATTCGAGATTGCGCCGTGAAGGATGCACTGCGGAGGTTCTCCCGTGGAGGTTGCACAGGCCTGGCTGATTTCAACCCCCCGTTATCGTTGCGCAGGGCGTTGGCCAGCGATGGCGGGGCGAAGAGTGACCGAGGTAGGACCATGAAGCGGTGGTGGCATTGGGTGACGTTCTGTCTCGTGCTGCTGGCCTCACCCGCCCTTGCTGAGACCGTGCACCTGAACACTGGAGAATCGATCAAGGGCAGGATCGTGCGAGCGGACCAGGAGACGATTTCCATCGAATCGGACAAAGGATTCGGAGTCCTCCAGATCAGCCGCGCGGACATCACCCTGATCGAGTTCGACGAGAGCGAGCGCGATCTCTCCCGGCTGGTGGGCATCGGATATTATCATCGCGCCACGCCCAGCAGCGTTGGCGCCGAGGCCACGGAATACGGCCTGGATGCCCTTTCCCTCAAGATGTGGCTGTCCCGTACGGACTCGGTGGATCTGCTGGTGGGTTTCTACAACGCCGAGGTGGCATCCGGCACGCTGTTCGAGGTGTTTTCGGTCGATCTGCGCTATGCCTCGGTGTTCTCCCGTCGGGCGAACCTGGATTTGTACTGGGGGGGGAGCGTGGGGTACCTCAACGTGACGGATAAGACCTCGGGGCGGAATGTCGAGGATACGGGCACCAGTTTCCGCGGGTTTCTGGGCGTCGAGCTGTTCTTTT
>JACZVE010000307.1 GCA_022572825.1 SAR324 cluster bacterium | reverse complement strand
CCCAAAACAGCGTGTGCGGAATTCACGGGATCAGTCGTAATCGGCCGGGTAGGCGCCAACTTCCCACCACTCAGGCGAGGAGCAGAGCTACGCCGTCAAGTCACGGATTCCGTGGCGGCGGAACTCAGATCGTAGGAGCCGAACAGGAGTCGCCACCGAACTCGCACGACGTCGCCGAGCGTGGTCACGTAGGCAGTCGGCGTGAGGGTGCCTCCGTCAACGTGCTCCCACGTCACCGGTATCTCGACACATGAGTATCCAAGCCTGCGGGCGAGAGCCAGCGCTTCGACGTCGAAGCCCCATCCGTTCACAACGCTCCGGCCGAACACCACCTCGGCGGCGTCGGCATCCTCTCGAGGCAGGAGGCGGGGCAGCATCTCCACCACGGTGACCTGGGAGCCCAACCGGGCGAACGCCTGGCCCAGCTCGACGCCGATCGGCCCGCCACCCAGCACCAGCAGGCGCCCGGGCTGCTCGCGATGGGAAAACACGGTCTCGTTGGTGAGATAGCCGGCGTCCTCCAGTCCGGGAATCGGTGGCACCAGCGGTCCGCTGCCGGTGGCGAGCACGATGCGTTTGCCCTCCAGGGAGCGCGTCGGCCCGTCGTGCAGCGCCACTTCCACGGTGTGGGGGGAAGTCAGGCGGGCGCGGCCCAGCAGCACGTCGACGCCCAGGGACTCGAAGCGCTCCACGGAGTCGTTCGGCGCGATGGTGTCGATCACGGACTGCACCCGCGCGGCCACCTCGGTCCAGCGCGGAACGGGCTGCGCGGCCCCGACACCGTAACGCCTGCGGCGGGGCTCCGCCGCGGCTCTGGCGCTGCGAAGCAGCGCCTTGGAGGGAACGCAGCCGTAGTTGAGGCAGTCACCCCCCATCTTATCGCGCTCGACGAGGGCCACGCGTGCGCCCAGACCAGCGGCCCCGGCAGCCACCAGCAGTCCGGCCGAGCCGGCACCGATGACGACGAGATTGTATCGCTCCATGTTTGGATTCCTGATTTGCCCGCAATTATTCCAGCGCGGCCGGAACGCGCGGTGTACCTGTGACGGGCGGTACTCCGGTGAACGGGACCGCCGGCACGATTCCCCGTCCAACAGCTTATATCACCAACCCGCATCCAGAAAGAACAGCGGCGGCAGGTGCTGCGTGGCCATGAGGGAGATCGGGGGCGCCCTGCCGCGCCGCCACACCCGGCGCAGACCGCGTGCCGGCCGCACCAAGGCCGTGCCGGAGCGGATGGAGCGGGGGAGTGCAAAAGAATTCCCCCCGGCCGGCGGAAAATGCCTGAATTTTGCTTTCCGGGTCCGTAACAGCCACGAACGGTTGCACGCAGGCCGTTACAACGACGCGAGGGAACGCGCGCACCGCCAGGGAGCCTGCATGGATGGACGGGCTCAATTCCCCCTCGTGACACGACCTTCCTGCCGGTTGGGCGAGGAATATGGATATCGCGACCATACTGGGAATTTGCCTGGCCCTGTTTCTCATATTCATGGGCATCGTCTTCGATTTTTCGACGTTCTCCCTGAATCTGGGGAACATCCAGTTCTTCATCGACACCAAATCGATCCTCATCGTATTCGGCGGCACGTTCGGCGCCGTGCTGATGTCCTACCCCATCACCAAGGTAGTGCTCTTAGGGGGGGTCATCGCAAAGGCGTTTCGCCAGAGCCCCGAGGAGTTGATCGAAACGCTCACGCTGGTCATCGACGTGTCCAAGATCGCCCGCAAGAACATCCTGGCCATTGAGGACGCCCTGCCCAGCATCGACAATCTCTTCCTGCGCAACGGCCTGCGGCTGGTGGTGGACCGGGTGGACCGGGAGCTGATCATCGACATACTCCTGTCCGAGATGCGTTACCTGGAGCTGCGCCGGGACGAAGACATCCAGATTCTCAAGACGTTCGCCTCGCTGGCGCCTGCCTTCGGCCTGATCGGGACCCTGATCGGGCTGATCCTGCTGTTGCAGAACCTGACCGATCCCGCCGCGATCGGCCCGGCCATGGCAATTGCGATCATTACCACCCTGTACGGCATGCTGACGGCGAACGTGTTGTTCACGCCCTGGGCCAACAAGCTAACCGCCCAGAAAGCGCAATACAAGGTGCTTCACGAAATGATCCGCGACGGAGTGCTGTACATCGAAAAGGGCGAGCGCCCGGACTTCATCGAGCAGGACCTGATGAACTACCTGCCGCCGGAAATGAAGTCGATGTACGAGGACATGAAGTTCGAATCGGCCAGAGGGGAAGGCTGATGCCGGTCTTCGAGGAAGAACACAAATGCGAGGAGTTCGACCAGTGGTGGATCTTCACCTATGGAGACCTGATGACGCTGCTGCTGGTGTTCTTCATTCTGCTCTTCTCTTTCTGCAAGACCGACGTTGAGAAGTTCAAATCCGTGGCGGAAAGCTTCAAGCCGGTGCCCGCGGGTTCGCCATTTTTCCTGGAGGGACGGGAATCGGTGCTGGAACAACTGGTGCGCCAGATCGAGACCAGCGAGATTTCCGAGGAAGTGTTCATCACCATCGATCCCCGTGGCGTCGTGGTGTCGTTCCGGGACACCGCGCTGTTCGAGTCCGGCTCGGCCGCGCTGACAGCGCGGGCGCACAAGACGCTGAACCGCTTTGTGGCCTACCTGTTCGGCCTGCCCAATGACATCCTTGTGGAGGGCCACACCGACGACCGCCCCATCGCCACCGCACAGTTTCCCTCCAACTGGGATCTGTCCTCAGGGCGGGCCAGTACGGTGGCCCGCTTCTTCGAGACGGAGGGTGTGAAGGGCGGGCGCATCCGCGTGCTCGGCTATGGGCAGTACCGGCCGCGCTTCCGCAACGATACGCCGGAAAAGCGGGCGCTGAACCGGCGCATCGACGTTGTCATTAAGCCTCAGTAGCAGCGGCATCCCGCTTGCGGTAGATCAGCACCACCCCCTCCTCAGCAGCGGAAGCCAGCCGATAGGTAATGCGCCGGTAGCCATCCTCATAGGGCCTGAGGTATTCCGGCGGCACGCGCTGCAACTCTTCCGCCCAGCGGGCGCCTTTCATTGCCCACAGCTCGCCTCCGGGCCGCAGCAGCCGAGTAGCGAGGAGCAGCAGGGGAGCAAGCTTGGCGAAAGCCCGCGCCACAAGCACGTCGAAGGTGCCCAGTGCCTCTCCTGGCTCTTCCGGGCGATAGACGTCGCGCCGTAGGACGGTGTAATTGGACAGCCCCAAAGTTTGCGCGGCAAATTGTTGGAAGGTCACTTTCTTTGCTACCGTTTCCATCGCGGTGACGCGGTAGTCCGGGTGCATGATGGCGATCAGCAGACCCGGCAGGCCCGCCCCCGAACCCGCGTCGAGCCAGGAACGCAACGCGTCGGCGCGGGGCACCGTTTCCAGCATCAGGCAATCCAGGATGTGCCGCCGCAGCAGGCTCGCACGATCGCGCGCGCCGGTCAGATTGATGCGCCGGTTCCATTGCAGCAACAGACCCACGTAGGCCAAAATACGCTGGCGTTGCAGCGGTTCAAGGCGGATTCCGCTGGCATTCAATACGGGTGCGATAGCTTCCAGTCCGTCGGGGTTCATGTGCGATCCCGGTCCTCCGCGCAGTGCCGATCCGAGGGAGGTGCGGGCGCGCTCAGCGGCGCCGCGGCCACATTGATTATATCAGCCACAATGGGCTTCGCAGCGACCCTTTTTTCTCCCGCTCTGCCACCTCCTGCACGCTTTTTTTGATATCCCAAAAGGCACTCGCAGCTACCGCGTTTGTCCATTTTCAGAGATGATGTGGGCAGTTGTCGACAACAGCCGGCCGTCATGCAGGGAAGGCCAATGCATGGCGCCGAAGAATACCAGCGCCGCTGGCCCCTTGTCAGCGCAGCGCGAACGGGGCAGTGTATAATTGTGCAGGTCCGCCGCCCATCGCTGCGCGACGGGCGGGCATCCCATGGCCCGGCTGCCGGCGAATTTACTTTATTTGTTTTCCCAAATTGATCGTAATTTGGCATGAAATTACTATGGAGTAGCCCGATTATGTAATGGTACGTGTAATAGACTGCTGGGAAGCCCACTGCAATCGTGCGTATGCGGCGGGCGCGCAAGCGGCAGCTTCCTCCGTCTTTCGTGGATATCCGCGGAGAGTCAGATGGCAACCGAACAAACAGAGACTGGCAGCGAGCAGGGCGACGATCTCAACATCGACGTCAATCTGGATGAATTCTCGCTGGACGACGAGCAGTTATTCGCGGACCTGGACAACGAGGTGCGGCTCGATACAGATAAGGCCGCCTCGGCCGACAGTGGGGCGAACCTCGATCTCGAGGGTGATCTCGATCTGGGCGGCGAGGTTGACCTCGGCGGCGCGGACGCGGCTAGCGATGTGGATCTGGGTGGAGAACTCGATCTGGGAGACGATTTGGATCTCGGCGGAGACGTCGATCTGGGAGACGCCGAGCCGTCAGCGGGCCCCGATTCCGCTGCGGGCGCCAGCGACACGCTCGATCTGGACAGCGAGCTGAGTTTGCCCGACGACCTGGATCCGGGTGCCGCGGAGACGCCCGCGTCAGC
>JACZVE010000306.1 GCA_022572825.1 SAR324 cluster bacterium | reverse complement strand
CATCAGCCAGGGGGGGAAGAGCATGCCCCAGGCAGCCTTGGCCCAGCCGGTGTCAGACAGCGTCCAGTGCACGTCGTCCCGCTTGAGGTCCATCCAGTAGTGTCCGGTGATGATGTGCGCCAAGGCATAGGAATGCTCCCGCGGGACCAACTTTGGCAGCGAGGTGGTGCCCGAGGTGAAGTAGGCCAGCATCAACTCGTCGGCGCGGGTGGGCTCCACGTCCTCGCGGGACAGGGTGTCCGACGCCTCGGCGCAGGCGGGCTCGTAGGATACCCAGCCTTCCCGCTCGGCTCCGATGAGGATGCAGCGCTCCAGGCTGGGGCACTCATCCCGCACCGCCTCCACCTTCTCTGCGTGCTCCGCGGTAACGATGGCGATCCTGGCGCGGGCCTTGTTGATGCGGTAGGCGATGTCCTTCGGGGTGAGCAGCACGGTGCTTGGCATGGCCACCACGCCAGCCTTGATGCAACCGATCATAACTTGGTACCAGGCGGGCATGCGCGGGATCATCACCAGCGCGAAGTCCCCCTTGGCGGCGCCCAGGCCGCACAGGACGTTGGCGAAGCGGTTCGAGGAGCGGGACAGGTCGGAGAAGAGGTGATGCTCGATCGTCTCCCCGCTGCGGTCCACGAAGATGAAGGCGGGCTTGTCGGCTTCCCGCGCGTGCCCGTCGATCACGTCGAAGCCGAAGTTGTAGAACTCCGGGATGGTGAGTTGAAACTTGCCGCGGTCCGTCCGGTAATCCCGTAATTCCGGCAGATAGACCATCATTCACCTCCCCCATTGGTGTGAATCGTGTGAAGGAGAAGATTCTCGGGCAGGGCCGGCAATAGCAACATTTCATTTACCATTACCGCCGTTTTCCCGTCAAAATCGCCGCTCCAGGATGCCGGAAATCCCCGCCCGCCGCACCACGATTCCAAAGCGCGCCCGCTGCCGGTCGAGGTAGGCGGCACGTGCCCGATCGTTGAACTTGTGGGCGCCGTTGGCGGCCGCGTAGATGGCTCCCCCGTAGAACGCCAGCGCCGCCACGCCCAGCACCACCCCCAGACCGTCGTTGTCCTCTTCGAAGGCGTTGACCGTGGCGTAGATGAACACCGCGTTTACGAATAACGCCAGGGCGCCTTCGGCGTAGCGCCCCACGTACGCGCTGCCGGCGCCGGGGAGCACGACGGACAGCCCGGCCGCCAGCCAGGGGGACTTGGAGGGCACATCTCCGGGTTCCTCCATCGCCTGCACGAAGCCATCCACCGCCAGGCGGCCCGGCCATTGCGGCGGGATGGCCCGCAAATCGTCCAGCGCTGCCGCGATGGTGTCTTCCCGCAGGGAGTAGGGCTGCTCCCGTCTCAGCTCCAGTTGCCCCAGGCCGCGCAAGAAAAGGCCTTCGGCCCGGAAGGCGGCCATTGCCGGATCGCTGAGCAACACGCCGAAGTGATCGACGGCCAGGGCCGCCTCGCCGCCGTTCAGGTACGCCTCGCCGATGCGCAGGCGTGCCGGCGCGCGCAGCTCGCTTTCGGGGAAGAAATGAATCAGCCGCTTGTACTCAGAGATGGCCCGGTAGTACTCGCCATCGCGGAACAGCGATTCCGCATAGCTCCAGACGTCCGCCTCGGTGAGGATCAGCCTTCCGCGCGAGATGGTTTGGGATTGCGCGAGCGGGCACGCCCAGAGTGCCAGGGCCAGCAATGACACCGCTGCGGTGCCCCGGATGGCGGCAACCCGCAGCCGGGCTGCCGGTAGGTGCGTATTCATTGCGCTGAGACGGATGCGGTCAGGACGTTACCCCTGGAGAAAATGGAATGGCCCGGCGATCGTCCGTGTACCCGTACTAACGCGGCACCCGTTTGGCAATATGGGACCCCTGCCCGTGCCCGCCGTTGAAGGCGGAGCATTCAGGTGTTAAACCGGGAGAGGCCCGGACGTGACCCCTGCGAGGCGCACACCGCGAGCCGCCTCGTGGGGGTGCGTTCCCGCAGCGCTCCGATTACTTGGACGCCCGATGAAAGCGGTAGCTACTTCATCGGCGGGCTGCCCAAGCAGGGTCGCGACGTGACCGAGCTGCGCTAGCGCGCACACAGCACGGAGATGAAGGGATGCAGGCGATGGTGCTCCATGAGGCCCACGGAATCGAGACCGCGCCGCTGCGCCTCGAAGATTGGCCCCTTCCCGAGCCGGGGCCGGGCGAGGCGCGGCTGAAAGTGCGTTGTTGTGCCGTGTGCCGCACCGATCTCCATCTGATCGAAGGCGAGCTGGCCGGCGCCCGGCTGCCGGTCGTACCCGGCCATCAGGCGGTGGGAACGGTCGATGCGCTGGGTGCGGGCTGCAGCCGGCTGCGCACGGGCCAGCGCGTCGGCGTGGCCTGGCTGCGCAGCACTTGCGGGCGCTGCACACACTGCGGGGCCGGGCGCGAGAATCTGTGCGAAGCGGCCCGATTCACGGGCTATCATGAGCACGGCGGTTATGCGTCGTACGTGCTGGTGCCGGAAGCCTACGCTTACGAGATTCCCGAGGCGTTCGAGGATGTCCATGCGGCCCCGCTGCTCTGTGCCGGCATCATCGGATACCGGGCCCTCAAACGCAGCCGGCTCCCCGACGGCGGCAGCCTGGCCATATTCGGCTTCGGCTCCTCGGCCCACCTGGTACTCCAGATCGCAAAGCACCGGGGCTGCCGCGTCTACGCGGTCTCGCGGGGCGGCCGCCACCTGGACCATGCCCGCGCGCTGGGGGCGGACTGGGCAGGCAGCGACGCGGGCCAGCTGCCGGAGCCGGTGGACAGTGCCATCGTCTTCGCGCCTGCCGGAGCGGTGGTGCCGCGCGCGCTGGCGGCCGTCAGGAAAGGCGGCACGGTGGCAGTAGCCGGCATCTATCTCTCGCAAATCCCGCCCCTGGATTACCAAGCCCACCTGTTCCACGAGCGCGACCTGCGTTCGGTCACCGCCAATACGCGGGAAGACGGGCGCGAACTATTGGCCGAGGCCGCGCGCATGGCTATCCGGCCCGACACCACCGAATATCCCTTGTCGGAGGCCAACCGCGCCCTGCAAGACCTGAAGGCGGACCGCATTGCCGGTACGGGTGTCCTCCTGATGGCCGACTGATACCACCCCGGTTCGCCACGCCGCCTTTCCTGACAGCCGCAGGCGCGCGATGGCGATCCATGCAACCCCTCGTCCGTGCGGAACTTGCCTGCCGGGGTGAGATAAATAGCAGGTTGGATTCTGAGTGCGGGTCGGAGGGGACGTTCAACGCGGTACGCGCATCAACCGATTCTCTTTTTTTCTCATCATTAGTAATTGACCGCACAGCTACATAATGGACGATTGGCTATGTCACCTACACAACCTGGAGTTCGGATTGAGCGAAGGCACCCACGAAGCGAGCCATCCCGAACATCCAGATGATTGTTCAACCAGGGGGATCTGATTCACCTTTTATGCATTGTCGTGTTTGCTCCCTAGAGGTCGGTCAGCCCCCCTGGTTGACCAAAATCCTGGATCGGCCAGGAAACTCTTGTGGACTTCTTCAGCCGCAAGGTTGGGAGTCCGCGTGTAGGCGAGGCCCTGTCAGGTCGAATCTGACAGGGCCTCGCTCCAAGAACATCCGCATTGAAGTGGTCCGTTCGGCATGGCTCATTCAATGCGGACACCTAGCAAAGGGGTTATAGCATGATTGAAAAAGGATTTCTGCACGAAATTCCTTCCAATTCCTCCCTAATCGCGAACAAATCCAAGACACGGCGAGGCGAAACCAGATGCGCGGCCAGGTATCTGGCATCCTCCCTGCTCGCCGTGCTGGCCGTCCTGGCGATCGCCGTTGCGCCCGCCCTGGGCCAGGATGGAGGGGTGAAGATCCGGGGCAATGTGCAATTCCTCTACGGCCAATGGGATGTCTCGGGGGCCAATAACAACGCCACGGCCGAGGATATCGACGGCGCCATGATGTCAACGGAGTCGAATTTATTCATCGAGGGTGAAAACGGCCCGATGGACTGGCAGTTCCGTTGCCGCATCAGAGGTCGCGATCGGACTGGTAGGAAACCAGAAGCAAAAGGAGACACGCCGGCAGGCGATTTCAGCGCGGCTGGCCAAGCGGGAAATGTCGGCTCCGGTGGGCTGCAAACCGTGCGTGGCCATCTCGTCTGGCACGTCACCGATGCCTTCAGCGTCGCCGGGAGAAGGGACGGGACGCACCCCACGGCGACGGTCACCGAGAACGATCCGATTCAGAACCTGCCGTGTGCCTGCCGGTTGGGGGAGATCTCGGACGAGCCCTTCCTCGATCTTCGGCTCACGTTCGGCCCCATCATGTTCGGCGGCATGCTGGCGCCCTCGCCGGGGACGTCCATGGTGCTCAACGGGAAAGCGACCGGCGGACCCGGTTCGGGCGGCGGCGCTGGCCGGGGGGAACGTCGTGGTGGCGGGCGCGACCGCTCGGGGAATCTTCCAGACCCAGGACCTCGACATCGTCGACGGGGTGCAGGGGCCTTATCGCCTCATCGGCAAGAATAACGAACGCTTTATCATCGTCATCCCTGGCTCCCAGGTCGTCTTTGTCGATGGGGTGCGGTTGACGCGCGGC
>JACZVE010000305.1 GCA_022572825.1 SAR324 cluster bacterium | reverse complement strand
TAGCCGGCCCCGATCAGTCGCTGGATCAGTTCCTGGCGGGGGAAGCTTCCCCCCACCTCCAGCCCGAACCGGAGCGCCTGAAATTCAGCGATCGGCATCATGCCTTGCATCCAGGCCTGCGGCGTGGTGACCAGCAGCAGCGGCTCTCCGGCCAGCAGGGCGGAAAGTGCCTCGAATCGCTGCGCGATCAGCTCGCTGTTGGGGGAGAACCCGTCGTAGGGCACCGTGTCCCAGTGAGGCATCAGCCGCACCGGCCGGCTCGCTCCAAAGAAGGCCAGATCCTCGCACAAAGCCTCGGCCCGGCGAAGGGAATCGCACACCACCACGATCGTTGCCGGCAGGCCCTCGGCCAGCGCGGCGATAAGCCAAGCCTTGCCGCCGGCCTGCAGGCCGCTCAGCGCGAGCGGCTGCTGCCGTTGGATGCGTGCCAACGCCTCGTCAACGAGGGGAGAGAGGAGAACCGCTGCGGGAGAAATTTGCGGTTGCATCAAGCCATGGAACTGGTATTTTTTTATAACCTGGTGTGGAACCGGCTCCACCGTGAATCCTTCAGGATACACTATTTATCAAGGCGAACTCCAGTTTTATTCTGACGCCGCCGCAGCGCTCAGTCCCAATTACGCTGTTTCCGGCAGTCATGAATGCTTGCCTTCCGAGGACCGCGCACGCGCATGAACGGCAGCGCAATGGCTTTCCATACTGTATTGCCTGGTCGGCGGCGGCCCGTCCTATGGCGGCGTCGCTCGTCCACCCTCACGGAGTCCCTGCCCCGGCGGGGTCGCCCGATTCCTCAGCAACCGGTCTGAAAGGAGACTCACCGATGCTGACCGAACGACTTGAACACGGTCTCACCTTTGACGACGTCCTGCTCATGCCTGCCAAATCCGAGGTGCTGCCGGTCGAGGCGGATCTGGGCACGCGGCTCACCCAAAGGATCCGGCTGAACATACCGCTGCTCAGCGCCGCAATGGATACGGTGACCGAATACCGCACGGCGATTTGCATGGCACAGGAGGGAGGCGTCGGGATCATCCATAAAAACATGGACATCGAGCGCCAGGCCAAGGAGGTGGACCTGGTTAAGCGCTCGGAAAGCGGGATGATCAGCGATCCGATCACGATCGCGCCCGATGCGCCGGTGCACAAGGCCCAGAAGCTGATGGAGCGCTTCCGTATCTCCGGCGTGCCGGTCACTCAGGGCAAGGAACTGGTAGGGATTCTCACCAGTCGGGACTTGCGCTTCGAAACGGATTTCAACCAGCCGGTGCACACTCTGATGACGCAGGGCCGGGAAAACCTCGTCACGGTGAAACCCGGCATCGGCATGGAGTCGTCCAAAGCGCTGTTGCACAAGCACCGCATTGAAAAACTGCTCGTGGTCAACGGCGATTACGAGCTGATGGGGTTGATCACCGTCAAGGACATCGAGAAAGCGCGCAAGTACCCCAATGCCTGCAAGGACGAGCGGGGCCGGCTGCGCGTCGGTGCGGCCCTGGGTCCGGGCAAGGACACCCTGGAGCGTGCCGATGCCCTTTTCAAGGCCGGCTGCGACGTCGTGGTGATGGATACCGCTCACGGTCACTCGCAAAAAGTGCTCAAGGCCATCCAGGCGCTGCGGGAGGAGTTTCCCGACGCGGAGATCATCGGGGGCAACATCGTCACCGGAGAGGCTGCCGAAGCCATGCTCAGGGCCGGCGTCAACGCGGTCAAGGTCGGCATTGGCCCCGGGTCCATCTGCACCACGCGGGTCGTGGCCGGTGTGGGCGTGCCCCAGCTCACCGCGATTCACGCCGTCGCCGCCCACACCGTCAAGCACGACATCCCCATCATTTCCGACGGCGGGATCAAATACTCCGGCGATATCGTCAAAGCCCTGGCGGCGGGTGCGGACAGCGTAATGTTGGGCAACCTGTTCGCGGGAACGGACGAGAGCCCGGGGCAGGTGATGTTGTATCAAGGGCGCCGATACAAGATCTACCGCGGCATGGGCTCCATCAGTGCCATGCGCGACGGCTCGGCGGAGCGCTACTTCCAGGACAACGTCACGGAAGACATGAAGCCCGTCCCGGAGGGCTGGGCAGGGCGGGTACCCTACCGGGGCGCGTTGGCCGAAAGCATCTATCAATACGTCGGTGGCGTCCGCGCCGGGATGGGATACCTGGGTACCGCGGATATCGCCTCCCTGCGCGGCGATACGCGTTTCATGCGCATCAGCAACGCGGGCCTGAGGGAAAGCCACGTACACGATGTTCAGATAACCGAAGAGGCGCTCAACTACCCGGCAGGCTACACGCCATGAGGCGGCGCAGGGCTACCCATCGTCGCCTCGCCGCACATCCCCCCGCCACCGCGGTGTTGGGTCTGCGGGCGTTGGCCCTGCTGGCGCTGGGTGGCGCTCTGCTCGTGACGGGGTGTTCTTTCAAGTTCGAGGAAGGACAGTTCCTGGAGCGCCAAAAGCGCTGGGAAGAAGCGGCCATCGCCTACCACGAGGCGGTTATCGAGGACCCGGACGATCCGGAGTACCGCGAGGCACTGGAGCAGGCCAACAAGGTGGTGGCGCGGGAGAATTTGGAGCGCTACCGCGAATTCCTCGCCAAGAAATCGTTCCGCAAAGCGTACGACCGCCTGGTGGACGCGGCCCGGCAGGATGCTGATTATGAGCCTGTGCAGCGGGAGATGGCCAAGTGGGAGCGGGTGCTGATAGGCGGGCAGGTTCACTTCGAGTTCGAGGCCTACCAAACCAACCTGACGCTGGCGGACGAGATATCCCTTATCGTACGATTGAATACGCCCAATCCCGGGGAAACGGTCGATGCGGAAATCGACATCGATACAGGCACGTTCTTTGCCGAAGATCTTCTGTATGACCGTCCAAGCGAGCTGATCACGTTCTATTCCATCAACTCCATCGGGGTGCAGCTGCTCTATCGCCGCAGCCACACCAAAAGATTCACCTCCCGGCAATATCAGCGCTTCATCAATATTCGCACGCCCGTTCTCGACCAGATCAGCGGCGTGCTGAAATTGGCGCCAGACGACTCGTTGAAGCCCGTCATGGACCACCGCGCCGCCCTGCGCGGAAACGAGCCTCCACAGGCACCCATCACCCCCAAGGCAAACCCACATTATTCGATGCGAATCGAAGGGCAGCGCATTGTTGTCTCCTCACCAAAGGGCAGAAGTGACTTCACACCCCGGTTCCTGTACATAAACATGCGGGAGCGTCGTGTTTTCGTCGATTTCGGCCGCTACGAGATGCGATCCGTTTCCAAAACCCGGCAATGGACGCTGCGTCGACTGCCGCTGGCCGGCGAGGACTATTTCGAGGTACTTTCGCGAAATATTGCCCTGCAACCGTATTTTTTCTATCGTGAGGGAGTATTCGCCTACGAGCCGGCAAATTCCGGATAGGGATGGCTGTGGCGCTGCCCGCGCATTCTGCAACAGCAGCGGCGGCGATTGTGCGGCGAACCGTGCAGGTTGAGAGAAATGGCGCGCAAAACCGTCGACATGCCGGACATCAGCAGTTATCCGTGGCAGCGGCGTAAGGACTATCTGATGCTGGTGGCTGCCGTCGCGGCAATTGACCAGGATCTGCACCCGCATGAATTGGCGTTGCTCAACCAGTGGATGGATCAGTTCAAGTTACCGCCGAAGAGCCGCGCCGCCGTCCTGGCCGTGGCCAACTATCAGCCGTTGCAAAGAAGGCAGGCCATAGAGCGTCGCCTGGGAAAGACGGACCTCGTCTACAGCCTCATGCTGGACTTGATGGGTATGGCGATGGCAGACGGCGTCCTCATGGACAATGAGATCAGCCTGTTGCGAGGCATCGCCGAAAACCTCAATTTTGACCCGATCGATTTCCATATCCTCATCGAATTCATCCATTCCGCCCATCAGGCCGCTCAGCTCGACAATCCAGAGCCTCTGTACGAGCACAACATGATCAGCGCCTTTGAGCTGCTGCGCGCCAAAAAGGTGCGCCTGTTTCCTCACACGTTGCTCTGTGTGTCCTCGGCGGAGTTCGACCGCAAGCTGAAGCAGCGGTGGTTGGATTTTCTGGCCGATGGCGCAGATGGCTGAAGGCGCCTCAAACGAGCGGCCCATTCAAGCCCCGTCCCCAGGTACTCCGAAGCAGTATTTCGGGATGGCGTACTGGCTTCCGACGATAAGGCGCCTTCGCATGTTCGTTGGGACGCTTTGCCTTTGTCGGGCCGGCTGGTATCCTGGCAACTGGCCCGTCCATGGAGGCATTCGCCATTCGATCTGGATCCGGTGCGGGCCCCCGCGGCGGATTGCGTCTCACTGCGTCTCACATGGAGATGGATGAGTCACTGGTGGGCTCCCCGGGCTTCAAACCCGTGCGCGAGGCACTAACACTGTCTTGGGTGGGTTCGATTCCCACACATCTCCGCCAAGCATCGCCGCAAAGCACCGCCGCCAAAGGCGCGAGTCGCAGATCGGCCCACGCCGCCAAACCTGTCCATCCCCAAGTGAAACTACGATCGGCCCCCGGCCGCTTCGCTCTCGGTGAGGCGTGGCGCATTTCTCAGGCGGCCGGGCTGGATCCAACTGAGAGGATCGTCGGGGATCCCG
>JACZVE010000017.1 GCA_022572825.1 SAR324 cluster bacterium | reverse complement strand
TCGCTGAGGACGTTGCGCAGCGCATGGAAGGTTTCCACCCCCATGCGCAGGGCCTCGCGATAGGTTTCCGCCCCCAGCGGCACGACCATGAACTCCTGGATGTCCACGTTGTTGTCCGCATGCTTGCCGCCGTTGATGATGTTCATCAACGGAACCGGCAGGGTGCGGGCATAAATGCCGCCCACGTAGCGATAGAGCGGCAGGCCGTAGTACGCTGCCGCCGCCCGCGCCGCGGCCAGGGATACGCCCAGGATGGCGTTGGCCCCCAGGCGGCCTTTGTTCGGTGTGCCGTCCAGCGCCACCAGCGTGGCATCCAATTCCAGCTGTTCCCCGGCCGACTGGCCTTCCAGCTCGGGTGCGATCGTCTCATTCACGAACTGCACCGCCTTGAGCACGCCTTTGCCCCCATAGCGGGTTCTATCGCCATCGCGCAGCTCCACGGCCTCGTGGACGCCCGTGGAAGCGCCGGAAGGCACCGCAGCGCAGCCGAAGGTGCCGTCTTCCAGCCTCACGTCCACCTCGATGGTGGGATTGCCCCTGGAATCGAGGATTTCCCGGGCGCGAACGGATTCGATCAGCATTGCCTTGCAGAGGATCGGGGCAGGGTCGATGAGAGGGATCGCCCCCGCATGACGGAATTCCGTGTCCGTTACGGACGGTGTAACATCCAGCTACCCCTGTATCACGAATGCCACGCCCAGGAAAAGACCGTCTGCACTGCTATGCGCCCCTGCCTCTCCCAACGATGGCTGCCCGGGCAGCTTCGCCGGCTGGGCTTGGACAGATGGGGTTCGTTATAGTATTGAGAAATTCGGAAACCAGTTTCTCTCCCTCTTCGTTTATTTTCATAGAGCAGGCGATGTTTGCGGTTCCGCCACGGCGGTGAGTTCATTTTCGTCGATCCAGGTTATGGGATTGCGGGCAAGTGGATCGTTGAGCCTTCCGACAGGCGCGATTGGCGAGCCTTTCAGGCGCAGAGCCCCTGCCCACCGGACGCATTTGTCGGACTGGTGTTGGAATTTGACCGAAGCGACGCAGAGGTTGGGTGATTGCCTTGAGCGAGGGCTTGCAATATCAATGGATTAACGTAATGACCAGAGTATGCGGCGAACCCGCCGTCATCGCGGTCGAATCATTCGTCATGTCCAGGAAAGCGGGGTCAGACGCGCGACATCGGCTATCTCAGAACAAGGTGCACAGCCTGCTGGCGGACCTGGGATTCCGGATACGGTTGCATCCCAGACACTTCATAAAATTCGAGGAGATAACATGCCGGCCGACACCAGCATGAGCGTGCTCGTCGTCGATGACTTCGCCACCATGCGGCGGATCATCAGCAATGTACTAAAGCAACTGGGCTTCGAGAATATTCTGGAAGCCGAAGACGGAACCAAGGCGTTGCAGATGATGGAAACGGAAAAGATCGACTTCGTCATTACAGACTGGAATATGCCGCAGATGTCCGGATTGGACCTGCTCAAGGCCATCCGGGCCAGCGAGGACAAGAAGGATATCCCCGTTTTGATGGTGACCGCCGAGGCCATGCAGGAAAACATCATGAAGGCTGCGAAGGCCGGCGTGAACAACTACATCATCAAGCCGTTCGACGCCAAAACCCTCTCCGACAAAATCAATAAGATCTTTGCATGAGCTGTCGCACACCGCGGCAGGGAAAGCGTCGGGGCCGGCGGCTCCTGACAGACTCATCGCCGTGCTGTGCATAACTTCCCGTGGTGTGCAGGCCCGGACTCCTCGCGGCGCAATGCCATGGGCGATCCGTGGGACGAACTCCACCCGGGCGGCGCGGGCGGCCCTTCCGGTTGCAACTCCCCGGTTCCATTGCCGCTCGTTTCAATCGCGCCCATTCCAACTGACCCGATCGCAATTGAGCCGATTCCAACCCCGGAGGATCGTAAACATATTCACCGAATGAATCGGGATTCCGTGGTAATATAAAGACGATTCCTGGGCGCGCCATGAGCGCGTACCATCGGCGGCAGGCCCGACCCGGCCCGTCCACTCTGCCCTATTCGAATGAGGACAAATTGTTGCACTGCCTGCCCAACACAAAGCGCCTGAGTCATGCCCCGCGTAAGGCACTGTGGGGTCTGCTGCTGCTGGTAGTGCTTTTGGCGGCCACCGCGCACGGACAGGCCCGGTTTTTCGACGACGAGGAGGAAATACCGGCCGTTCTGGCGACCTTCGACGCCCGGCTGGAGCCCGCTACCGCCCGGCCAGACGAGCACGTGCGCCTCATCGTCACCGCCAGGATCGCGGAGGGCTGGTACACCTATTCGCTGATACCCCAGGACGACGAGTTCGCTCCGCCCCCAACCAGGTTGCAGGTGCAGGCAGGCGGCCTGAAGGTTCACGGCCCGGTTTACGAGACCAACCCGGTGCTGAAGAAGGACGAGGTGTTCGGTATCCCCCTCGCCTTTCACCCCGGCGCGGCCCGCTTTTATCAGAATTTGCAGGTTCCCCAGGGCTATCGGCCGGGCCAGGTGTCCCTGACGGGCGCGCTGCGCTATCAGGTCTGCAATAATTCCATTTGCACACCGCCGCGTACCGAAAACCTGGCCGCCGCGCTGACAATCGAGGAGGGCCCCGTGCGGCCCGCCTTCGCCTACATGCAGCGCACCATCGATTACTTGGACGAGGCGGGGAACTTCCGCATCGATGCCGATTCCCTGGAAAGCGCGCTTGCGGGCGGTCTGACGGGTTTCCTGCTGCTGGCGGCGGGCTTTGGTCTGCTGGCCCTGTTGACCCCTTGCGTATTTCCCATGATCCCCGTCACCGTGTCGTTCTTCACCGGCGCCAGCTCGCGCGGTATGGGAAGCGTGTTCAGACTGGCCCTGCTCTTTGCCGCCGGGATCGCCCTTACCTACACCATCACCGGGCTGGCGCTGACGTTCCTGCTGGGCGCGACCGGCGTGAGCCAGTTCGCCACCAGTCCCTGGGTGAATCTGGCGGTGGCGGCATTCTTCGCGCTGTTCGCCTTCGGACTGATGGGCCTGCTGGACTTCTCCCTGCCCGGGGGCCTGGTGCAGCGGGTCAATCGCATGTCCTACGACATCAAGGGGCCGGCGGGCGTGCTGCTGATGGGGGTGGCCTTCACTGCGACCTCGTTCACCTGCACCATGCCATTCGTCGGCACCCTGCTCGTGGCGGCTGCCCAAGGGGAGGTGTTCTGGCCGCTGGTGGGCATGCTTGCCTTTTCCACTGTATTCGCCACCCCTTTCTTTCTGCTGGCGTTGTTCCCGAGATTTGTGGTCAATCTGCGGGGGCGCAGCGGCAACTGGTTGGTGCAGCTCAAAGTGGTGCTGGGCCTGCTGGAGCTGATTGCCGCGCTCAAGTTCGTCAGCAACGCGGACCTGATCTGGCAGTGGGGGCTGTTCGACCGTGGCGTCCTGTTGAGCCTGTGGGCCGCACTGGCCGCGCTGATCGCCCTGACCCTGCTGGGGCTCGTGCCTTGGCCGGGGATGGCTGTGCGCAAGCGAGGCGTGGTCCGCCTGGCCGCCGCAGGCGCCTTCGTGGCCGTGGCCTTATACCTGGCGACAGGGCTGACGGGCCGCGAGCTGGACAGCTACACCGAATCCTACCTGCCGCCGGCGCTCGGCGAGGGCATCACGGCCTCCATGGCCGCCAGTGGCGTGGACTATGTGGAACCTCAGTCCGTGCACGCGCTGCCCTGGTTGCCCTCCCTGGAAGCAGGGCTGGCGCGAGCCGCCACCACCGGCAAGCCGATATTCATCGACTTCACCGGCTACACCTGCGTCAACTGCCGCTGGATGGAAAAGAAGATCTTCGCCGCCAGAGAGGTCTTCGAGACCTTCCGCGACGAGTTTGTGCTGGTGCAGCTCTTCACCGACGGCGGCCCGCACGCGGAGGCAAATCAGACTTTGCAGGTGGAACGCTTCCGCACCCTCGCCCTGCCCTATTATGTGATTCTCTCCCCCGATAACGCCGTGCTGGCCAAGCACGCCGGCATCGTGCCCACGCCACCGGAGTTCCTGAAATTCCTCGCCCAGGGCCAGCGCCAGGCGATAGCGGCAGGGCGATAGGCGAACCCCACCCCAAGCCCCTCCCCGTGCACGGGGAGGGGCTTTCGCAGCGAGTGAGGATGCCGGCATGCGATTGCCGCTTCCCGCGTTCTCCGCTAGTGTGGGGTTCGGGCCGCGCCTGTGGCAGCCCGCTTGCGGCGTGAGCGACGTTCCGTTTTCGGAGGCGCAATGCGCTTGGAATATCTCGGTCAGTACTGGAACCCGGAGACGCGGCGCGTGCACCTGATCGGCAAGGGCGAGGGCGCCGTGTTCGATCTGACCCCCCACCTGCCCTATCCGTCCCTGCGCGGCCAGGTGTTGGAAAGGATGTTTGGCAGCACCGCACTGGGGCTGCTGCTGGAGGCCGCGCCCTTTCCATCCGTGCAGGCGGTGATGGAAGCGGAAAAGCTGGGCACCACGCTGCCCGCCCTGCTGGCAGGGGCCTGGGAGGCGGCCGTGGCCGCGGGCGATCCTCTGGACGAGGGGGCACTGAACGTCGCGCCGGCCCCCAACCGCGCGCATCTGTTGGCGTGCATCCTGCCGCTGCGCGCGCAAGCCTTCGGGGTGACCTACGCCAATTCGGCCCTGGAGCGTGAGGCGGAAGGGCGCAAGGAGGATTATCAGTACGTCTACAAGAGCCTGCGCCACCGCCGGGAGCGCTGTGAGGTGTTCATCAAGGGCACCCGGCTCAGCCATTTTTACGGTCCCCACGGCAGCATGGGGCTGCGCAGCGACCTCACCAACAGCGTCGATGCCAGTGGGGCCGCCAAGCCGCGCGAGCAGGTGCTGGCCGGCATAGAGCCGGAGCTGGCCGCCGTGTCGTACTCCGACGGGCGCATCCTCGGCTACACCCTGGCCAACGACGTCTCGGGCAACCAGATCGAGAACGAGTCCATCCTCTACCTGTATCAGGCCAAGTACTTCGTTTCGTGCACGGGCATCGGCCCCTGGCTGTGGCTCTCCGACGAGCAGGACAACCCGGCCATCACCTTCTCCGTGCAGATCTGGGACGACCGCGGCCGTTCGCTCTTCCAGGCCGAGGCCGATTCCTCCCTGATCGGCATGCCCATCAAGGACCTGGTGCGGCAGGCCGCCTCCCACAACCCGCTGTATCCGGGTGAGCTCTTTCTCACCGGCACCAACATCGTTCCGGGCAACGAGGCCAAGTTCATCCGGCCGAATTGGCGCGTCGAGATTCGCTCGGAGCGCCTGGGGACTTTCAGCCATGGCGCGCAGCTGGTCGATGCCGCAAGCCCCGGCAACCTGGACTACCATCGGCTCGAGCTGGGCCAAGATTCCCGCGACTCCGCACGAGGCGCGGGGTAGGCGCATCGCTGCGCGGCGGGCGGCTCCCCTTTCCGTGAAATGGAAGGGGGGAAGTGCGAATTGGCGAGGGAGAAACGCGAGCTGGCGAGCGTTTCACGGGGCGTCAGGTCCGAAACCGTACGCTATGGGAAGCAAAGAGTGACAGAGGATTGACGTAGGGGGCGTGAGGATTTGGCGTGTTCACGGCAACACTTCGACGTGTTCAACGGGGATGCGGACGGCATCTGCGCCCTGCAACAACTTCGCCTGTGCGAGCCTGTTCAGTCTACGCTGGTAACCGGGGTCAAGCGCCACATCCGGCTGGTGGAAACCGCCGATGCGCCGCCCGGCGCGCGTGTGACCGTGCTGGACGTGGCCTTCGGTGAGAACCGCGCGGCCGTGTTGCGCCTGCTGGAACGCGGCTGCACGATCCGCTACTTCGACCATCACCACCCCGGTGACGTTCCGGATCATCCCGCGCTGGAAACCCACCTCGATACCTCCCCGCGCATTTGCACCAGCTTGTTGATGGATCGCTACCTGAACGGCGCGGCGCGGGCCTGGGCGGTGACGGGTGCCTTCGGAGACAACCTGGACGGGCCGGCCCGCGAGGCCGCTGCCTCGCTCGCGCTGCCGCCACAGACGCTGGAGGCGCTCAAAGAGCTGGGAGAACTGATTAACTACAATGCTTATGGGGAGGACGTTACGGACCTGCACCTGCATCCGGCCGCGCTGTACCGGGCATTGCACCCCTTCGCCGATCCGCTGGCGTTCCTGCGCGCCGCGCCCGAGATGGCGCTGCTGCGCCGCGGCCTTGCCGAGGACCTGGCCAGTGCAGAGGGACACGCGCCCGCGCTGGACGCGCCCGAAGGCGTTGTGGTGCTGTTCCCCGCCGAGCCTTGGGCACGCCGGGTGCAGGGCACGTACGCCAACCGGCTGGCCAACGCCCATGTCCGCCGCGCCAGCGCCGTCGGCGTGGCAAACCGGGACGGCACCCTGCGCGTGAGCGTGCGCGCGCCCCTGGAACGGCCCTACGGCGCCGATGCGCTGGCCCGGCGCTTCCCGTCGGGTGGAGGAAGGGCCGCCGCCGCGGGGATCAACCGCCTCGCGCCCGGCTGCCTGCCGCGGTTCCTGGCGGCGTTTAGGGAGGCATTCGCAAACTGAGGGAGGGAACGGAACCCATCCCGGGATTCCGCACGACGCCGCGTGCGCCGACCCGCGCAGTTACGGAAAATCGATGGAAATCCGCAGCGCGTTGTCGCTGCGCTCGCGAGCGATCTCGAGGGCCTCGTCGATGCGCTCGATGGGCAGCGTATGGGTGATCAGCCGCGACACGTCGATTTCCCGGCCGGCGATCAGCTTGAGGGCATGGCGGAAGGAGACCAGGTTCGGTTCGTGCTGGGCGCCAACAACGGCATAGGCCTTGAGCCGCTTGCGGAAAAAATCGTGATAATTGATCAGCACGGGCTCGCTCGTATCGGGCAGCCCGAAGAGCAGCATCTCTCCGCCCAGCCGCACCAGATCGACCGACTGCAACAGCGCCTCGCTGCTGCCCACGGCCTCGATGAGAAAGTCGACCCCCTCGCCCCCCGTGTGGTCCATCACGGCGTCCAGCACGTTGTCCCGCTCCGCCTTGACCGCCACGTCCACCCCGAAACGGGTGCTGGCAGCCAGCCGCGCCTCGGACTTGTCCGAGGCGATCACCTTGGCCGCGCCGGCCCGCTTGGCCAGATAGGCGAAAAAGTTTCCCGCCGATCCCTGGCCCAACACCATCACCGTTTTACCGACCAGGTCCAGCGGATTTTGCCGGAATGCGTACAGCACGGATCCGAATTGCTGCGCCATCAGCAGGTGCTCGATGGGTCCGTCATAGGCGGGCAGCTTCAGGCAGTAGCCCGCTTTGATCGTCTGGAAATCCGCAAAGCACCCGCTCTCCGTGGGCCAAGGGCAGGTGAGCACCAGGTCACCCGGCTGGAAGGCCGCATCCCGGCTTTCCACCACGTCGCCCACCCCCTCGTGGCCGGGAAATCCCGGCGGTCCCGGTATGGGGAACATCATCGATCCCAAATAGACGATGTGCAGATCGCTCCCACAAATAGCCGCCCTTTGGGTGCGCACCAGTAGCTCCCCTTCCTCCGGCGGACGGACGGGAGCCTCTTCGCACGTCAGATTTCCCAATTCGACCAATCGAGCGGCACGCATGCTATCCATCAAACAACCTCCCCTTGTGCTTCGCGGCAGAAATTCGAGTCGTGTGCTCCCTTCTCGCGCTATTGTGAATTCGGGCGCGGGCGGGCGGCGGTAAGCCCCGCTGGCCTTACTCGCCGATCAGCGCCCGGTTTTGGGCGAACAGGGCGGGCACGCCGCCGGTGTGCACCAGCACGACGGTGTGCTCCCTCGTCAGGGCACCGCTGCGAATCTGGTCGATTATGCCGGCCATGGTCTTGCCGTTGTAACTGGGGTCGAGCAGAATGCCCTCCCGGGTAGCCCACAGGCGGATGGCCTCGTTGACCTCCGGCGTCATCACGCCGTAGCCTGGGCTGATGTATTTGTCCGTTACGGAAAAGTCCTCCGGGCCGACGCGGGTCGCCAGGCCCAACTCCTCGGCCACCTCGTTGGCGTGGCGCTCGACGTCCCGCGCCACCTGCTCCGCCGGCCACAGCACGCAGATGCCCATCACCCGCGTGCGCAGGCCGAGGTGCTTGAACCCCAGCACATATCCGGAGGCGGTGACGCCGGATCCGGAGGGGACGTACAGGTAATCCGGCTCGATCCCTGCTTCGGCGAACTGTGCGGCCAACTCCTCGGCCGCGGTGACGTGGGCCGCCGAGCCCAGCAGGCCCGAGCGCAGGGAGAAGTGCACGATGTAGGGCTTGTGGCCCCTGGCCTCGTACTCGGCCTTGACCGAGTCGATATAGGCCCAAAGTTCCGGGTCGTCGTAGGCGTGCAGGTCCTTGTCAAAGTAACGGATTTCGGCGCCCAGCAGGTGAAACAGCAGCAGATTGCCCTGCGGCTCCTCCTGACCCGTGCCACCACAGAGGATGATGACGGACTTCACCCCCAGCTTGTTGGCCGCGGCGGTGACTTCCCGCAGGTGGTTGCTCTGCACGCCGGCCGGCGTGATCATCACGTCGCAGCCCTGCTGCAGCGCATCGCCGAACACGTACTCGAAGATGCGCGGCTTATTGCCGCCGAAGCACAGACCGGAGCGGTCGTCGCGCTTGATGAATATGCGCGGGCCGCCCAAGGCATCGGACAGGCGGGGGGCCTCCTCCAGCGGCGTGGGCAGGTCGGCCAGGCGCGTACGCGGCAGCGAGTCGCAGATCATCGATTCCTCGCATCGAGTGTCGTGGCAATTCGCCACAGCAAGCCGCGTTCAGCGAAAAAAATCAAGCTTGAGCGCCAGTTTTTCGCCCAGCCACAGCGCGCGCTCGGAGTGGTCCAGCAGATCGTTGTCCGTGTTGGGGTGAATCAGCACCGACAGGCCCGCGTGGTGCTCCATCAACCAGGGCACCACCCGGCCGAACTGATCGGCCGCGAAGGCCACCTGGTACATGGCCGTGGGGTGCGGCCCCACCGGCTCTTCCCGCCAGCGGCCAAGCTGCACCTCGAACAGCGCGTCAAGCCGCTCGCGCACGCGCGCGGCGGTTTCGCGGCCGGCCTCGTCGTAGTAGACGTGGGCGTGAAAGCTCTCGTATGTCATGGCGGAACGGCTCCCTGGCTGTGTTCGCTACTACTCCGCGTCGGAGATCCGCGCACTCCTCTCGCCCGCCGCGCCGGCCCGCAGCTCCGGCAGGAGGTAGGGGCCGATCGCGCCCAGGGCCATGGCCCCGGCGATCCACCACATGGGCGCATAGCCCCAGCGTTCGGCGATGACGCCGAACAGGGGCGGGCTGCAGAGCAGACCGAGCTGATAGGCGAAGTGGAAGCCGCCGACGGCCATGCCCTGCAACCGCGGCGGCGCCCGGTCCAGCATGAGGGCGAAGATGGCGGGGTTGGGCAGGGCGAAACCCACCCCGATCAGCACCGCGGCGACCAGCATCACCAGCGTCCCTTGGGTGACGCTGAAGACGTAGATCCCGGCGCCGAACATCACCAGGGTGGGGACGACGACCAGCGTGCGCCCGTAGCGATCCGCCAGGCCCCCGGCGCCGAATCGCGTCGCCGCATTGGTCAGCGCATAGGTGGCGAAGAACAGGCCGGAGGACAGCCCCAGCAGTTGCGTGTAGGTGGCCGTGAAGTTGAACACGGCGCCCAGCGCACCGGCCATCAGCAGCAGCGTGAGAAAGGTGTTGCGGAAGCGCGGCCCGGCCAACTCCGCGAAGAAGCCCACCAACGAATCCATGGCGCGAAACGGCACCGGCGGCGGCACGGGTGCCCGGGCGGAAATGGGCAGCAACAGCAGCATCCCGGAATACACGAGGGCCGCGGACACAAAAAAGAAGTAGGGAAAGTTGACCTGATGGATCACCAGCTCGCCGATCAGCGGGCCCAGCCCGATCGCCACCTGGTTGAATCCCAGGTTGACCCCGATCCAGCGCGATTTCTCCTCCGGCGGCATGATCTGCGCCAGATACGCACCACTCGCGATCATGTACACCGCGAACCCCAGGCCCCGCGCCATCATCAGCGCGCCCATCAGCACGCCCGGTGACGTGGTGACGACACAGGCCATGGTGGCCAGTTCCACCAGGCAGACCCCGGCCAGCATCAGCGCCTTGCGCTCGATGCGATCGACCAGCGCGATAATCCAGGGCATCAGCAGCGTGGCGGCCAGCGCGGTGACGCCCATGATAATACCGATCGCCTGCTCGGCGCCTCCCAGTGCCTTGATGTACAAGGGGAACTGGAAGAAGGCGTAGAAGCCGCAGAAGATCAGCAGTTGCCCAACGGAGAGCATCCAGAAATCCCGCCGCTCCCGGCCCAGCAGTTGGGAGGCCATTCAGATTCGCCCCTTCCCGGCGCTCATGCCAGGGCCGCCCGGATCTTCTCGAATGCGCGCTGCGCCGCCCCGGCGTTGGCCGCCACGTATGCGGCGGCCGCGCCGCCGAGTTCCCGGCAGCGGGCGGGATCGTCCAGCAGGGGAAACAGCGCCCGGCGGAACTGCTCCTCATCCGCGATGGAGAAGGCCAGGCCCCGGCTCACCAGCTCCACCGCTTCCGGGGAGTTCTGGTAAAACGGGCCGAAGATGGCGGGCGCGCCCATGGCGGAGGGCTCCATCACGTTGTGAACGCCGGTCGTGAAGGCGCCGCCCACGTAGGCCAGCGCGGCGTAGGCGTACAGGGCGGATAGTTGGCCGACAGTGTCCACCAGCAGCACCCGCGCAGGAGCGGGCGGGGTTTGCTCCAGTCGGGTGAAGCGGGTGGTGGGATGGCCGGCGAAGGTCGCCTCGATCTCGCGCAAATGGGCCTCGCCGATCTCGTGGGGAACCACCAGCAGCATCAATGCGGGAAACCGCTCCAGCGCCTCCAGCAGCACCGGAAAGATGCGGGCCTCGTCCGGCGGCCAACTGCTGCCGACAACCATCACCGTTCGCTCCCCAACATACGGCGGCAGGGGAGGGGGCGCAATGGTGGCTTTGCGTTCCAGCACGCTGTCGAAGCGCGTATCCCCCAGCACCCGCACGCCGGGGTGGCCCGGGGCCGTGCGCAGGAAGCGCGCCCGGTCGCCATCCGAGGCGGCGAATATATGGTCAATGGCCTCGTAAACGGTGCGGTAGAAGTGGCGCGCCAGCGCGGACTTCCATCGCCAGGACTTCTCGTGCAGGGTGGCGGAGACGAGGAACTGGGGCACACCGGCGCGGCGCGCCCCCCAAACCAGGTTGGGCCACAGGTCGTACTTGACGTATACCAGGGCCGCCGGCCGCAGCATCGTCAGCATGCGCCGCATATGGCGCGGCAGATCGACCGGCAGGTAATCGATAACGATCAGGCCCGCCAGATCCTCCCTGCGCTTCATCGCCCAGCGATAGCCGGACACGGAGGTCACCGTCAGCGCGCACTGCACACCGTTCTCCAGCAGGCGCTCCAGCACGGGAAGCGCCTGCAGATACTCTCCCGCGGAGGCCACGTGAAACCAGACCAGCGGGCGTGTCGGGTCGCGCCCGGCGAGCTGGGCTTCCAGCCGTCGCCACAGCCCCCGGCGGCCGCGCAGTGTATCGTGCAGCTTGGCGTTCTTCATTGCGGCCAGCCAAAGCACCCCCAGCGCCAGCGGAAGCGCCACCCAACTGTAGAGCGATTGCCAGAGCAGACGAGACGGCGGGCGAAGGATCATCGGCAGGCGAGGATGCAGCGGCGGATGAGGGGAAAGGGGCACGCCTGACCCTACCCTCTCCCGCCCGGCGCGACAATGCGCGCGGCGGGCCGTGAGCGCAATGGCGTCGGGTGCCGCACAAGTGGTGCGCTACACCCGTCACCCGCGCCCCAGCTTCTCCCGCACCACGGCCAGCACCGCCTCCGGCGTGATGCCCACCAGGCACGCCTTGCGCAGCGGATGGGTGCAGCGGCCCTGCCCGGTGCGGGTGCAGGGCCTGCAGGGCAGGGGCCGCTCAAGCACGCGGCTGCCCGGCCGCACGGGGAAGTAGCCCAGCTCGCGGGCGGTGGGGCCGAACAGCACGACGGCGTCGCGTCCCACGGCCTCGGCGATATGGCTCATGCCGGTGTCGTTGGCCAGCATGAGGTCCGTTTTCGCGGCGAACCAGGCGGATTCCAGGTGCGATGTGCGCCCCACCAGCGAGAGCGCGTGGGGTTGCAGGCCCTCCGCGAGCGCGGCCGCCTCCGCGTCCTGCGCGCCACCGAAGACCAGCACGCCGCCCCCCGTGGCCGCCACGTAGCGCTCCAGCAGGGTACGGAAGTGCGCCATCGGCCAGCGCTTGAGCTCCCAGGCCGCCACCGGCGCCACTCCCAGCACGGGCAAGCCCCGCTCGCGCCAGTGGCGCAGGCGGGCCAGCTCGGGCGCGAAGCGCTCCGCGAGGGTGGGGTCGCCCTCCAGCCGCTCCAGGTGCAGCTCGCTGCCAAGCCCGTCGTCCTCGATACCGTAGGGGCGCAGGCCCGCCAGGAAGTCCTCCTCCTTGCCGTGGGCGCGGCGGTAGGTGTTCCAGCGGAACTGAATCAGCAGGAAGCGTTGCAGCGTGCGCTTGCCGTATGCGGTGCGCGGTGCCCGGATCAGCGCGCGCAGCGCCCGGCTGCGCAGCGAGGCGTGCACGTCGGCCACCAGGTGGAAGCGCGCGCCGCCCAGCTCCCGCGCCAGCCGCAGCAGTCCGCCCGGCCCCGTGCGGCGTTCGAAGCCGATGGCGCGTTCGATGTGGGGATTGTCGCGGATCAGCTCCAGGTGCGCCTCGGAGGTGACGAAGGTGATGCGGGCGCGCGGGTAGCGCCGCCGGATCAGGCGCGGCAGGGCGGTGCACTTCACCACATCGCCCAGGGAGCTGAAGCGGATGATGAGGACGCGGGCGTCGTCGGGAAGGTTTTTCAAGCCGATATCGAATAAATTGGCGGTAGAACTGCTCCACTCGCGCCGCCCGAAGGGATTTCAGGGCTTGCCCGGGCGAGCCCTGAAACGATCCCCGATTTGCCTTGAGCCGATCTATCCCAGATGGAGGCCCGAACCGCAGCCAAAAGCGGGCTCCAGCTCCTGGAATCCTTCATTTCGGCAGAAGGCCACCCGAACAGACCCCTTCAGCTTTCGATCGGCGCGCCGATCAGGTTCCCCCATTCCCCCCAAGAACCGTCGTATAGCTGTACACCGGGATAGCCCAACAGTTGGGAAAGCACGAACCACGACTGCGCCGAGCGCGCTCCCAGGGTGCAGTAGGTGATCACCTCCTTGTCGGGAGTGACCCCTTGCGCGGTGAACTGCGCTTGCAACTCGTCGGCGGTTTTAAAGGTTCCATCCTCGTTGACCGCCGAGGTGCAGGGAACATGCACCGCGCCCGGAATATGGCCCGCCCGCTCTCCGAATTTTGGCGGAGTTTGCGGCGCGAACACCTCGCCCTTGAATTCCGGAGGCGAGCGCACGTCCACGACCAACTTGTTTCCGGTTTCAATTGCCGCTTCCACCTCGCCCCGGAAAGCTCGGATACTCCAGTCGGGTGTTCCGGCATGGTAGCTCGCGGCCGAGGGAGAGAGCGTGTCGGTCGCTACGGGGCGGTTGCCCCCGGCCCATCGCTGCATGCCACCGTGCATGACGCGGATCTCCTCGTGCCCGTATATTTTGAGGAGCCAAAACGCGAAGGCGGCATACCAGTTGTTTGCGCCTCCATACAGGACGACGGTGGTACCGTTGGAAATGCCCGACCGGGAAAGCAGTTCTTGAAAGGCATTTTTGTCGGGAATATCGTGCCGTCCCGCCTGCTGCATTTCGGTGTCCCAGCGCCAGAGAACGGAGGCCGGAATGGACGGGGATTTCAGGGGATCGATGTTTCTATCGGCCCGAACGAGGCGAACGGAAGGGTTGTTCAGTCTTTCCGCCACCCACTCCGGGTCCACGAGCACCTTGGATTGCGGGTATTCAGCCATTGTTCTCTCCCTTGACCGGGATTGCCCGGAAGAAACTCCCAATTGCCGACGGTGGCGGTCTTCACCCACCAATACAACCAGTATGGGAACGGAGTCCACGGAAGACCGGTGGTACCGCCCCTTGTTCGGACACCGGAAAGGGCCTGAAGCGAATTTTTCCAGGTGGCGCGGCCCGGCAGCCCGACCGGGAGGGATTCCTGTCTCCTTCCTGAGTTCCACCACAGAATGCAGGTGCCGGCATGGATCTCATCAGACCGGCTCCGGCCGCATCAATCGCGCAATCCGCTTTAGCACGGTTGCACGGCGCGAACGCGGCCCGCTCAGTCGGCGGCGGCGAGCTGCTCCTTTGCCCGCAGGGCGGCGCGCACCTTCTCCGGTGTGATGGGCAGCGAGGTGATGCGCACGCCCACGGCGTTATAGATGGCGTTGGCGAGGGTGGCCGGCGGCGGCACCACCGGCGGCTCGCCGATACCCTTGGCGCCGAAGGGCCCGTCCACCGCCGGCTTTTCCACCAGCACCGTCTCGATCTGCGGCACGTCCAGCGCGCTGGGAATCTTGTAGTCCAGGAAGCCCGCCGTGATGGGCCGGCCCTTCTCGTCGTAGCGCAGGCTCTCGCTGAGCGCCATGCCGATGCCCTGCACGACGCCGCCCTGCACCTGCCCGTCCGCCGCCACGGGGTTGATGGCGATGCCGCAGTCCTGCACGGCGCAGTACCGGAGCACCCTGACCATCCCGGTATCGGTGTCCACCTCCACGTCCGCCACGTGGCAGCAGAACGAGGGCAGCCGGGTGTACGTGCCCGTGGAGCCATAGCCGACGATGGGACCGCGGGCGGCCATCGCCTGGGCCAGCAGTCGGGTTACGGCGACCGCGCGCCGTGGCTCGCCGGCCACGCGCACCTCCCCGCCGGCCAGCTCCATGCGTTCCGGTGTGGCGTCCAGCGCCTCGACGGCCTCCTGAAAGAGTTGCTGCACAACGTGCTGGGCCGCCCGCACCACGGCGTCGCCCATGCTCTTGAGCGCCTGGCTGCCCGCGGAGATGGTGGAGTGCGGAGCGCTCTCGGTGTCCAACGTCTTGATGGTCACCCGCTCCATGGGAAGGTCCAGCACCTCGGCGGCGATCTGGGCGAGAGCGGTGTTTACGCCGGTGAGATCCACCACGCCGGTGAGAATGCTGGCCGAGCCGTCGTCGTTCATCTTGATGATGGCCCCGCTGGGAAAGCCGCCCACGTTCCAGTTGCCCAGTCCCAGCCCGCGCCCGCGCGCCGGACCGCTGCGCACCTGGTTGGGATCGTAGCCGGACGCTTCCAGCGCGGCGTCCAGGGTCTCCTTGACGTTGACGCTCTTCAGCTCCACACCGGCCAGGTTCTTGTGATTCTGCGGCATCAGGTTGCGGCGCCGGAACTCGATGGCATCCCAGCCCAGCTCCCCGGCGATGCGCTCCATCTCCGATTCCAGGGCGAAGTTAACCTGGGGCCCGCCGGGGGCGCGCATGGACGCGCTGGCGGCCTTGTTGGTGTACGCGCAGCGCACGTGCACGCGCAGGTTGGCAATGAAGTACGGCCCCTCGGCGAACTGCGGGATCGAGGCGGACATCAGCGCGCCGGCGCGGGCGAAGGCGCCGCTGTCCAGCACGATCTCGAAGGTGCGCGCCAGCAGCCGCATATCCTCCGTGACCCCGGTTTTGATGGTGATGTGGAAACCCGCCCGCGGCTCTCCGCACATGAAGTCCTCGGCGCGGGTCATCACCATGCGCACGGGCAGGCCGCTTTTCCTGGCCAGGCAGGCCGCCGCCGCCTCGTCCAGCATCCAGATTTTGCCGCCGAAGCCGCCGCCGATCTCCGTGGGCACCAGGCGCACGCGGTTCTGCGGCACGCCTATAACCTCGGCCAGCTGATTGCGCAGTCCGAACGAGTGCTGGGTGCTGGACCATACGGTGTAGGTGTCGTCGGGATTGAACACGGCCAGGCAGGCGTGCGGCTCCATGTAGGCCTGATGGATCATCTCGGTGGTGTAGACCTGCTCGAACACCCGGTGGGATTCCGCGAACCCTGCCTCCACATCGCCCCGCTCCAGCATGTTCTCCGAACAGCAGTTGCCGCCGGCCGGCGCGGCCAACGCCAGCACCTCATAGCTGTCCAATGCGGGATGCAGCAGGGGGGCGTCCGCCTCAAGGGCCCTCAGGCAATCGACGATGGGTTCCAGCGGTTCATACACCGCCTTGCTCGCCTCGATCGCCTCGCGGGCGGTTTCCAGGGTGTCCGCGGCCACCGCGGCCACCCGGTCGCCCACGTAGAGCACGGTGCCGCCCTCCCGGGCCATGTAGCGTTCGTCACGGAGGAACTTGCCAAAACGCAGATCGGGCAGATCGGCCGCCGTCATCACCGCCCGCACCCCCGGCATGGCTTCGGCCTGGGAAACGTCCAGCCGCCTCAGGCGGGCATGGGCGTGGGGCGAACGCAACACCGCCCCATGCAGGACAGGGCCGCCCGGCTGGATGTCCTCGGCGAACACGG
>JACZVE010000304.1 GCA_022572825.1 SAR324 cluster bacterium | reverse complement strand
GGGGGTGTTCAGCAGCGCGCCGGTGTCCAGCACCATCCCCACCGATACGAGGAACAGACTGGTGAACACCTCCCGGAACGGGATCAGATCCGCCAGCGCCTGGTGCCGGTATTCGCTTCCGGCCACCACCAGCCCGGCCAGAAAAGCGCCCAGCGCCAGCGAGACACCGGCCGTCGAGGCGATCCAGGCGGTGCCGATGCACACCAGGAACACGGTCTGCATGAACAGGTTGCGCTGCCCGGTGCGGGCCACGAGGTGCAGGGCGCGGGGGACGATGAGGCGCGAGGCCAACACCACGCCCACCATCACGATGAACGCCTTGAATACGGTCGCCGCCACAATCCAGCCCGAGGTGTCCGCGCCGGCCAGAATGGGAATGGCGAGCATCATGGGCACCACGCAAAGATCCTGAAACACCAGGATGCCCACGGTCAGGCGGCCGTGCGGAGCTTCCATCTCCCCGCGGTCGTTCATCGCCCGCAGCACGATGGCCGTGCTGGACACCGCCACGAGAAAGCCCAGAAAAATCGACGATCGCACGGAGAGCCCCGTGAGCTGTGCGAGGGCGAACGCGCCGAGGATCGTCAGTCCCACCTGCAGCGCCCCCCCCACCAGGATCGGCTGCCACAACCGCTTCAGCCGGTCCAGGGACAGCTCCAGGCCGATCCCGAACATCAGCAGGACGACGCCCACCTCGGCCAGCAGCTCGACCTGGTGCAGCTCGCGTATCAGTCCAAACCCGTGCGGGCCGACCAGTCCGCCCGCAACGATGAATCCCGCGATGGATGGCACGCCCACCTTTTGCAAGAGGGCCACCACCACCACCGCCACCGCGAAGATCACCACCAGATCGCGAAGAAAACTGAACTCTTCCATATATCCGGCTCGACAGAGATGCCCGCGCAGGCTCAGGCACGGCCGACTCTCGCCTGGCACGCCATCCCGCATACACAGGGAAGCACCCGATGGGCGGATTTTGCGGGTCTAACCATACGAGAACGGCGGCGGGGATTCAATAGCCGGGCGGTTTGCCGAACACGCGCCAACACAGCGGCTGAAGATGGGTGAAGATAAGGGTGCGAGCCGGAACGCGCGCGCGGGGCGGGGGTTGGCGTGGCGGCTGCACCGCTGACTACAGCACCGGCTGCTCGCCCAGATCGGGCTCGCCGTGGCGGCGCAGCATCTCCGCGCGCACCCGGCCCCGCAGTTCGACGGCGGCGTTCCAGCCGGTACCGCGCGGAGCGATCGGTGGCAGGATCGACACGACGACCCGCCCGCGCCGCGCCAGATGGCTCCCATCCCGCAGGATCGAGCGCGTGCCCCTGACCACAACGGGTACGACCGGAACGCCGGCTTCGACCGCAGCCTGGAAGGCGCCCAATTGAAAGGGGAGCAGGCCGGGATGACGCCGGAATGTGCCTTCCGGAAAGAACACCAGGCAGCGGCCCTGCGAGGCGCCCTTGGCCACGCGGCGGGCATCTTCCAGGCCGCGTTGCTTGTCGAAGCGCTCCACGAACTCGGTACCGAGACGATTGAGGAAGATACGGGACAGGAAATTTTGCGCCAGCTCCCTTTTGGCGACGAAGGACCATTCGCCGGGCAAAGCCGCGGCCAGCACCACGACGTCCAGATAGCTGGAATGATTGATCGCAAGCACCCCGGAGCGCCTTACCGGCAGGTGTTCCAGCCCCTCTACCCGCAGCGGAGTGGCGGTGAGGAACAGCAAAACCCGCGCGCTTGCGCGAACCACCGCCCAGGCCCACGACTGGCGCGGCAACAGCGCCGGCAGACACCACAAAGTCGGCACCACCAGCGCGAAAACCCCCAGGCAGTAATAGCCATAGGCGATGCTGCCTGCGAGCCTGCGGAGGCGGCGGGCCTGTGGCAGCACACCGGCCAGCCACAATCGCAGCAATTGCAGCCACACGGCGCGCGTCCCGCGCGTGGTCTGGCCCGTTTCGTACAGTTCCCGGCTGGAGGCGCGGCGAATCTTGCCACTGGAAGTCTTGGGCACCGTGTGAGGGGGCGCCAGCACGATGTCGTCCAGCGCCGTGTCCAGCATATCGACGGCCAGGGTGTCGATGGCTTGCCGCAAAGCGTCGCGCCGCTCAGGGTTCTCCTCCCGTGTTTCCACCAGGGCCACCAGGCGCTCGGTGCCCGTGCGCGTGTCGGTGCTCCCGAACACGGCGACGCAGCCTTTGCGGATGCCGTCCAGCTCGCCGATGGCTTCCTCGAGCTCATGGGGGTAGATATTGCGGCCGGCGCGAATGATGATGTCCTTGCGCCGGCCCGTGAGATACACGTCACCCCCCGCGATGTAGGCCATGTCGCCGGAATCCAGCCATGGGCCGCGCATCACATTGCGGGTCTCCTCGCTGTTGCGGTAGTACCCGGCGGTGGCGGAAGGTCCCATGAACTCCAGGCGGCCCTCCTCGCGTTCAGCCAACTCGTGCCCGGCCTCATTGACGATGCGCACCTCGTGGCCCGGCAAGGGAATGCCGCAGGCGACGAACTCCAGGGCGGTGGCGTCGTCCTCCTGGGCCGGCAGGGCCGTTCCGCTCCGGTTGAGCGGTTCGCGCTGCACACGATCGATCAGCGGCTCGCGCCCGAGCGGCGGAAAGGTGAGGCCCACGGTGCATTCCGCCAGGCCATAGACCGGCCAGATGGCTTCCGGGCGCAATCCATGGGGGGCGAAGCGATCGCGGAAGCCGCGCAGGGTCTGAGGGATGACCGGCTCGGCGCCGTTGAACGCCACCCGCCACGAGCCGAGATCCAGGCCCTCGACCTGCTCGGGTTTGATGCGCTTGAGACACAGCTCGTAGGCGAAGTTCGGACCGCCGGAGATGGTTCCGTGGTGCTCGTGAATGGCCCACAGCCAACGCTCGGGCCGTACCAGAAAGGTGAGCGGCGACATCAGGTGGAGCGGCATGGCGACGTACATGGAGCCCAGCCAGGCCCCGATCAGGCCCATGTCATGATAGAGGGGCAGCCAGCTCACGAATACGTCGGTCGAATCGACCGCCAGCACCTGGGCCATCGCACGGATGTTCGACAGCAGGTTGTCGTGGGTCAGCATGACCCCCTTGGGACTGCCCGTGCTGCCCGAGGTGTATTGCAGATGGGCGATGTCTTGGGGCAGGACAGCCAATCCTGGCGCGGAAGCCGCCTCGCGGCTCAGCTCTTGCGGCGTGACGATGTGACGCAGGGAGAGCACCTGCATCTTCAGCAGCCGCGCGGGGATCTTCGCCTCGGGAATGGTGATCAGTATCGGCGTGCGCGCGTTGTGGAGAATGCCGGCATGGCGCCGCAGGTGGTCTTCGATCTGTGAAAGCCGGGCGGGCGGATAGATGGGCACGGGAATGCCCCCGGCCAGCAGCACCCCCATGAAGCAATGGAAGTATTCCAGGCAGGTCGGCAGCATGATCGACACCGTCTGACCCGCCCGCAACTCCAGATCGATCAGGCCGCCCGCGATTTTCCGCGCGGCTTCCATCAGTGCGCCGTAGGTCATCACCTGCGGCTCGCCCTGGTCGCCATGCAGCGTGACGTGGGGCCGCTCCGGGTGGTGGGCGGCGTGCCACTCCAGCACCTCGACCAACGTGCCGGCGTGCAGCGGCATGTCCTCCACGGCGTCCAGGGCCACTGCCCGCAGCGAGGGTCGCGGGCCGGGCTGTCCGGCCGGCCGCGCGCCTTCCATGGCCCGTAACAGGTCGGCGGGTATTTCGGCGGAGGCCAGCACATGCTCGGGCAGGCTGATCCCGAAGGCTTGCTCGATGCGCACCAGCAGTTCGACCCGGCTCAGACTGTCGAAGCCCAGTTCGGATTCCAGGCCGCTTTCCAGCGAAAGGCGCAGACGCCCGCGCTTGTGGGGGTGCAGCTCGAGGGCCAGATCGCGGATCACCTCCAGCAGGGCCGCCGTTCGTTCCTCGGGATCGCCGGGGCCTTGCTGTTTCATCGGGGCGATGGGATCGTGCCTAGCCAACTGAGGCCTGTGTGGCCGCAGCGCACCTTCCAGAAATCCGCTCATGGCACTCCTTTTTTCCGCGTTTAATTTGTTATGAATACGTCGGTATGTTTCCTATGCGTACTCATCGTTTGCTAATAGTTGCACATGGCAGCGAAGAATGATGTGACCGGAAATACTATGGAGAAGTCGGCTTCCTGTGTAGCTTTCGATACAGTAGCAAAACATAATATGGCCCAGGCTAAGGTAAAGGAGTCAATACTGGATGGGGAGATGTATAAGGAGGCCACGGGCGCATGGGCTTGCGGGTCCTCGGGGCCCTCCAACACCGTATGGCGACTCGCCGATCACCTCGCGCAAAATGTCCATTTCGCCGGCGTCCACCGCTCTCGACTCGGGTGATCGGTCAGAGCCTCCACTTCCTCCCAGCAGCGTCCGCCGTCCCGACTCCGAAAGAGTGCTCCCGGGTCCACGCCAGCATACGTGGTCCCGTTCAGTCCAGGGGTAATCACCCAGATCCTCTCCACGGCGTGTCCGCGATCCTCCCCAAACTGGATTCGTTGGATCGGCTCTTCCCAGGTCTCCCCAAGATCGGTTGAGAGTCGAATGTCGGGCCCCCACCAAGCGCACGTTCCTGCGATACAGATCGCAGGT
>JACZVE010000303.1 GCA_022572825.1 SAR324 cluster bacterium | reverse complement strand
ACACAACCTGATCGAAGTCGTCCGAACCAGCAACCGCGAACTTGCGGAAACCCTGGAAGTCGGTGCTGAACATAGCGAACAGGCCCTCAAGATTATGGCCGGTCGGGACAAGTTGGCCGCGGAAGTGTTGGCCTCCGCCAACGAGGCCACGGGGGAACTCGGCATCGAGATCCTGGATTTCCGGTTCAAGCGACTCAATTATGTTCCCGAGGTCCGTCGCGAGGTCTACATGCGGATGATTTCCGAACGAAACCGCATCGCGGAGCAGTTCCGCTCGGAGGGCGCCGGAGAGGCGGCACGCATCAACGGGGAGCGCGAGCGCGAACTGTCGACCATACGATCGGAGGCGTATCGGGAGGCCCAGGAGATCAAGGGCCGCGCCGATGCGAAAGCCGCGGATATCTACGCCAAGGCTTACAACGGCGATCCCGACTTCTATCGCTTCTTGAAGACGATGGAGGTGCTCGAGCGTACAATGGACGCCAACACGATTCTGCTGCTCAGCACGGACGGGGAGTTCCTGCGCTACCTGGAGACTTCGAAGTAGCGGTGATCCTCGACGCCTGCACGCGGATTCGGCGGCCCGCCGTGTTGGCCACCGTGGTGCGCGTCGAGGGATCCGCCTACCGGCGGCCCGGGGCGCGGATGCTCATCTCCGAGGACGGCCGCTTCACCTCCGTCGTCCTGGAAACCCTGGCCTTCTCCGCCGATTCCGGCGAGGACCTGTTGTCCGGGTTCGCGGACACGCCACTGCCAGGCGGCGACGGAGGAGGCGAGGCGCGAAATCCGCTCAGCGACGAGGAGAACAGCGCGGTCCTCAGCGCCGTGGCAAAGGTCATGGATCGCTTCCGGGCCGCGGACTTTCGCCTCTATGTCGCGGGGTCGCCGGTGGTGACCGATCGCCTCAAGCGGGAGATGCAACGCAACATGGGCCGCTTTGTGGGGCTTGCTTTGCTGGCCATCGGCGCGTTCCTGCTGGTGCTGTTCCGCCGCATCTCCGGGGTTGCGCTGCCGATGCTGGTGGTGCTGCTCAGCCTGGTGACCACGGTGAGCCTCATGGCGGCCAACGGGGTGGCGTTCAAGCTGCCGCTGATGACCCTGCCGTCGTTTCTGCTGGCCGTGGGCGTGGGGGCGTCGGTGCACCTGCTGACCGTCTTTTACCGCGCCTACGAGGCCGACGGCGATAAGGAGGCCGCCGTCATCCACGCCCTGGGCCATTCCGGGCTGCCTATCGCCATGACCAGCCTGACGACGGCGGCCGGCCTGTTTTCCTTCGTGACGGCGGCGCTGGCGCCCGTGTCCGACCTGGGTATCTTCGCCGGCATCGGCGTGTTGATCTCCCTGGCGTATACGTTGGTGATGGTGCCCGCGCTGCTGGCCCTGTTGCCTGTGCGGCGCCACGCGCGCTGGGTCGTGCCCGGGGGCCGGAATGCGGCAGACCGTATCCTGACGGGCATCGGGGAGTTCGCCACCCGCCGTTCGCTCGCCGTGGTGGTGGCCGCCGCTGTCCTGGTCGTGGCGGCGGCGGCGGGGCTGCCCCGGCTCAACTTCTCGCACAATACCCTCCTCTGGTTTCCCAAATCCAGCCAGGTGCGCCAGAGCTGCGAGTTGATCGACGCGGAATTGAAGGGCTCCATATCGGTGGAGGTGGTGATCGATACCGGTCAGGAGAACGGCCTCTACGAGCCGGCGATCCTGAACGACCTGGAGCGCCTGGCGCGCTTCGCCGAGAATTATCGGGACGAGCAGGGGCGGCGCTTCGTCGGCAAGACCAGCTCCGTGGGGGACGTGGTGAAGGAGATTCACAAGGCCCTCAACGAGAACCGGGAGGAATTCTACCGCATCCCGCGGCAACGCGAACTGATCGCCCAGGAGCTGCTGCTGTTCGAAAACAGCGGCAGCGACGATCTGGAGCGCATCGTGGACAGCCAGTTCAGCAAGGCGCGGCTGACCGTCAAAACGCCCTGGGACGATGCGGCCGCCTATGTGCGGTTCGTGGCGGAATTGCAGCAGGAGGGCGAGCGGCTCTTCGGAGATCGGGCCGAGATCACCACGACGGGCCTGACCAAGCTGTTGACCCAGACCCTCTTCGCGCTGATGAGCAGCATGGTGACCAGCTATTCCATCGCCCTCGTCGTCATCACGGTGATGATGATCCTGCTGATCGGGCGGCTCTCGCTGGGGCTGCTGAGCATGATTCCCAACCTAGCGCCCATCGTGGTCACGTTGGGCTTTATGGGCTGGGTAGGCCTGCCGCTGGACGCATTTACCCTCCTGATCGGCAGCATCGCGCTGGGGCTGGCGGTGGACGACACCATCCACTTTTTCCACAACTTCCGCCGCTATTACGCCCAAACGCCGGATGTGGACCACGCCGTGCGCGAAACCCTGCTTTCCACGGGCCGGGCGATGGTGTTCACCACGCTGGTGCTGGTGACGGGGTTCTGGCTGTTCATGTTCGCCTCGCTGAACAACGTGTTCAACTTCGGCCTGCTCACCGGGATCACGCTGGTGGTGGCGCTGTTGGCGGACATTCTGTTGGCTCCGGCAATGCTGGAGCTGGTCACCCGAAACGAGCGCCGCGCCCGCGCGCCCGCCCAAGGGTAGGGGCGCATCGGCAGCGGCCAGGCGCGTCCCTGCGGGCACTGACCCAAGCATTGGAAGGCTTCTGATAAATATCAAAAAACAGCATTTTGGGGACCACGGCGCGCGACGCGCAAGCGCCGTGGTCCCCCCCAAACCCCCAGATTGGATTTTACGGTTGGGCGTTGCCAAACCGTAAAACGTTTTATTACCACGTATTGGCATTACAAATTCGTAAGCGGGATGCCATGGGCAGCAGCGCTTGCGAGTCGCGCTCTGCTTCCCTGCTGGGGGCGTTGGGGGAGAAACGCGCGACTCGTAAGCGATTCAGCCCCCAACCTGCCGGAGGCATTAAATCACAACCCTTTTAATACACGGCCCTTTTGATGCCGGGTTATACTAGCCGAGGACAAAAGTGGGGAGAACCTCGAGGAGAACACCGCATTCCGGGAGAATAAGCCGTGAACATGCTTCGACCGCAGCAAGCCCGGCGCACCTGCCGCAGGGCGGCTTTTGCAACTTTGCTCATGGTATGGGGCCTGTTGTTGATAGCACCGCCGGGGCCGCTAACCCCTCCTATCGCCTGGGCGGACGATTCCCGGGCGCGGGAGATCATGCAGAAGGTCAACGACCGGGACGATGGGGACAATCAGATATCCGAAATGAAGATGACCCTCATCGACCGCAACAACAAGCGGCGCGTGCGCCAGCTCAAATCGTTCAACAAGGACAAGGGGAAGGACGAGCTGTCGATCATGTTCTTTGTATCCCCGGCGGATGTGAAAGGCACGGGCTTTCTGACCTACGACTACGACGAGAGCGGCAAGGACGACGACCAGTGGCTCTACCTGCCGGCCCTGCGGAAAACCAAGCGCATCGCCTCCAGCGACAAGAGCGGCAGCTTCATGGGCTCCGACTTCAACTACTCGGACCTGACCGAGCGGGACCTGGAGGACTACGACTTCACGCTGATGAAAGAGGTCGCTGTCGAGGGGCACAAGACCTGGCAGATCCAGGCCCTCCCCCGCAGCAAGGATGTAGCCGACGAAACGGGCTATTCCAAGTCTATCATGTGGGTGCGACAAGACATCCACATGGTCGTTCGGTCCGTGGGCTGGGTATACAAGAGCCGCCGCCTGAAATACTTTCAGATCAAAAAGCTGGAGCAGATCGACGGCATCTGGGTCGGCACGGAAATGCAGATGGTGACCAAGGAGGGCCGCAAGACCGTACATGCCACCGTTCTGAACTTCGACAACGTCAAATTCAATCAGGCGCTCGACCCCGCCATGTTCACCGTGCGGCGGCTGGAAAAGGGAATTTAGAATTACGTGCCTATCCCATTGGCTCAGCAAAGACAGCAAATATGACTCGCGCCCGTGCTTGCTGCAATGTCGGTAATCGCCTCACTCCCGGCCCCTCTCCATGAAACGGAAAGGGGGCTGGGGGGTGAGGACCCGCGGCAGCTCCTATGTAACAAAGTAGTACTAAGGGCGGGGAAATTTCTGCATCTGCGCGATCAGCCTGCCCTCATCCAAATCAGGGCGCAATCAAGGCGCCTTCGCAATAATTGTACCAGCAGCGTTCGCCCAGTCTCCTGAAACATTAACAACTACAGCGGCTTACACTGACAATCAAAGCCGGCGCCTATGTCGGTTTCTCTACCAATAAGCAGGCTGGACATGGAGTGTTCCGGGAAGGGCGACACCAAAAGCTCTCTCAAATTTCACCCACCCTGCATTTTTTGCTTGACTCAGCTTCGACCCTCGTTTAGTAATATGACTTACGGTCATGAAGTGGATATCGGTCACTGCCTGATTCATGGAGCGACGACTCACTATACCGATTCCATATACTCTGCATGACCGGTATTTTCCGGAGCATTGCCAACAGGAGCGAGAAGGTGGGAATCGAGGATCGCAAGGCGAGGGAGTTCCGGCGCCGCGAGCAGGACATCCTGGATGCGGCGATGGCCCTGGCGGCCAGCGAGGACTGGCAGGCGGTGACCATCGATCACATCGCCGAGAAGGCCGAAAT
>JACZVE010000302.1 GCA_022572825.1 SAR324 cluster bacterium | reverse complement strand
GAGCGCAAGCCGCACCAGCTCAAGAAGGTGGATGGCTACGAGATCTATACCGAGCGCTGGGATCCGGTCTCCACGCTGGTCATCGTCGGCGCCGGCCATATTGCCGAGCCGCTGGATGCATTGGCGCGGATGGTGGGTTTTCGCACCGTGGTGGTGGACGACCGCCGCCTGTTCGCCAATCGCGAGCGCTTCCCGGAGGCCACACAGGTGGTCTGCGGCCCGATCCTGGAGGTGTGCCGGCAGATCGAGCTGTCGCCGCACCACTACTTCGTGCTGGTGACCCGCGGGCACACGTTGGATATGGATGCTCTGCGCGTTCTGATCGACCGTGGGGAAAAGATTGCCTACATCGGCATGATCGGCTCCAAGCGCCGTGTCGGCGCCGTGTTCCAATTGCTGGAGGAGGAGGGATACGGCCGCGAGCTGTTCAGCGGCGTCTACTCCCCGATCGGTCTCAATATCGGCGCCGAAACCCCTCCGGAGATCGCCGTCAGCGTGATGGGCGAGATCGTCTCCGTGCGCCGCGGCGCAGGGGAGGATACCCGCTCGCTAGTGCGCATCGCCGGGCTGCATCCCTCGCTGCGCCGGCAGACCATCCATCCGCGCGATTGATCCCCTCGGCCGGCTCGAGGCCGGCAGCGGTTGCCCCTGTTTTGAGGCCCTGAGCGGAGGCAGGGCTTTCCTTTTGCCGCGCGGCCGGGGACGACACGGCCCGGGCGCCAGTGCGCCGCGGCAATCACAGCGCGCGGCGTCGGGTGAGCTGACGGGTGGCCCGCCGCAATTCCCGCATCAGGGTTTGTCGTTTCAGCTTCGCCTCGCTTTTTATGAGGCGCTGCCGCTGGCGCGCTCCCTCGATGGTCTCGGCCGTGCGGCGCGCCTCCAGGGCCTCCTGCTGATCGATCCGGCGCAGGTCGCTCGTGATCTGGCGAAAGTACTTGCGCCACTCCTTGGTGGTCTCGGGCGCCGCCGAAGAGCCGGCCTGCCGCGGAGTGCGCACCTTGATGTACTGGCGGCGTCCCGATCGGCGCCGGAAGCGCAGCTCCAGCGTCTTGGTGGACAACCGGTGCGCCAAAATATCGTCGGCGGCCTGCAACTGCCGGGCGGGGGCAGTTCGGCCGACGTAGCGCAGATGCCTGGCCGAGAGGGCATATCCGTTCTGATGGTTCCGGATGTGGGAGCGCACCTCGGGGCCGATCTTCGCGATGGCCAGGGTGCTGGCCACGAAATCCCTGTTCTTCCCGATCGCCATGCCCAGCTGGGCCTGGGTCCACCCGCAGCGCTCCCCCAGCCGCCGGAGGGTGTCCGCCAGCTCCCAGGGATCGAAATTGCTCTCCTGGAGCTTGGCGATCACTTGGAGCTCGGGCGCAAACGCAGAGCCGAGCACGATGCAATCCAGGGTCTCCCAGCCGAGCAACTGCGCCGCCAGCAGGCGCCGCTGCCCTGATATGAGGCGATAAGCGCGCGAGTCCGCTGTGTGGCTCGCTGCGTCGCTCGTCGCGTCGGTGACCAGCAAGGGTTCGCGCTGGCCCTGGCGTTCGAGGGCCTGTGCGAGGCGCTGCACCGCTTCGGGCGCTACGGGGGGAGACCCCGACCGTGGCCGGATCTGAATGATCGGTATGCTGGTCAGTTGCCGCAAGGGCAGTCTACGCCGGCCCATGGCAGGCTTCCCCCTCCGTCGCGCCCGCGCCTAGCCGTGTAAGTTGGGCGTGATGACAATCAGCACAGCGAGCCGCCCGTCACTGTCGTTCACCACGCCATGCTCCACGTTTTCGGGAACATGGAGCAGTTCGCCCTGCGAGAGCCGCCGCTTCTCCGCGCCCACGGAGAACTCGCCGCTACCCTCGATCACGTAGTAGAGCTTGTCGGCCCCTTTGTGCGCGTGCGCTTTTTGCACCTGGCCCGGCTCAAAGCAGTTCAGCCCGCAGATGAGATGGCTGCTGGAGGCCACATCCACCTTGGCCATCTTGTCGGGCTGGAACGCGATCAGATCGGCCAGCTTGAATGAGTCCATGGCAATGCTCCCTGTTCTCCGCTGATACTCCTTTGAGACCTCTCCATAATCCGAATCCGCGGATGAGCGCCGATATCCGAATTGATTTAATTCTTATCCGTTTTTATCTGCGTCCAGCGGCGGTTAGATGAATCGGGTTCGTCCTAGTGGGCTTCCAGCCAGTTTTGCCCCGTGCCGATCTCGACCTTAAGCGGCACCCTGAGCGCCATCGCGCCTTCCATCTCCTCGCTGACCAGCCGCGTGAGCCGATCCAGTTCGCCGCGGTGGGCATCGAAGAGCAGCTCGTCGTGAATGGTGAGCACCATCTTCGAGCGCAGCTTTTCCGCGGCCAGGCGACGGTCGATGGCGATCATCGCCAGTTTGATGATCTCCGCGGCCGTACCCTGAATGGGCGAGTTGATGGCGGCGCCCTCAGCCATCCGCGCGGCGTGGGGGTTCGTGCTGTTGATCTCGCTGAGATACCGGCGCCGCCCGCACTTGGTCAGGGCGTAGCCTTCCTTGCGGGCCCGTTCCGTCAGCTCGTCCTGGAGTTGGCGGATGGTGGCGTATTTTTCGAAGAAGCGATCGATGAACTCGCGGGCCTGCTCGCGGTTGCGGCCGGTGACCTGGGCCAGGCGGTCCGCACCCATGCGGTAGATCAGTCCGAAGTTCACCTCCTTGGCCACCGAGCGCATTTCGCGGTCGATCTTGTCCGGCGGCAGGCCGAAGATAGCGGCGGCGGTGAGGGCATGGATATCCTCGCCGGTGAGAAAGGCTTCCAGGAAAGTGGGATCGCCCGAGTAGTCGGCCACCACCCGCAGTTCGATCTGGCTGTAATCCGCCGACAGCAAGACGTGCTCTTCGTCCGAGGGAAGGAACAGCGCCCGCACGCGCCGGCCCTCCTCGCTGCGAACGGGGATGTTTTGCAGATTGGGTTTGTCGGACGCCAGCCGGCCCGTGGCCGCCACGGTCTGGCGGAACGAGGTGTGGATCTTGCCCGTCTTGGGATGGATGAAGCCACCGAGTTGATCCAGATAGGTCGATTTAAGCTTGGCCAGCTCCCTGTACCCCAACAATGCCTGCGGGAACGGATGGGCGGACAGCTTTTCCAATGTTTCCTCATCGGTGGAAAGGCCCATTCCCGTCTTGATCTTCTTGGGCCGAACGCGCAGCTCCGCGTGGATCTTGAGTTTTTCGTACATTACGCGCTGCAGATCCACGATGGAGTTGAGGTTGAATTCCCGCTCCCCGGCCAAGTCATAGAGCCGCTCCCGGCTCTGTTCCAGCCGCTGTTCCATCTCGCGGGACAGCGCCGCGGCGCCCTCGCGGTCGAATCGGATGCCGGCCTGCTCCATGTTCACCAGCACGGGCACCAGCGGCACCTCCACCTGCTCGAAGACCCGCAACTGGTCCGATTCGCGCAGGCGTGGCAGGAAGCTGTCGTAGAGCCGGAACGTGACGTCCGCATCCTCGCAGGCGTACTGACTCACCTGGTCGATGGGCACCTGCGCCATCGTAATCTGCTCCGCGCCCGAGCCGATCAGGGCCTCGGTGGGAATCTTGGTGAAGTTCAGCTTGCGCAGGGCCACGCTGTCCAGGTCGTGGCGGCGCTCGGACGGTTCGGTCAGGTGGGAGGATATCATGGTGTCGTGCGCCAGGCCGGCCACGGCAATGCCCTCCTTGCGCAGCACATGGACGTCGAACTTCAGGTTGTGTCCGCCCTTGGGCGGCCGGTCACTCTCCAGCAGGCCCTTCAATGTGTCCAGCACCTGCCGGCGCCGCGGTGACAGGAAAGGGTGGTTCAAGGGAATGTAGAAAGCCTCTTCCGGCCTGACGGAAAAGGAGAGACCGATCAGCTCGTCGGAAAGGTAATCCAGTCCCGTCGTCTCCGTATCGAACACGAGCAGGTCGGCCTCCCGCCAGGCGTTGACCTGCGCCTCGATGGCCGCCGGAGACTTGAGCGTGTAGTAATGCACCGGCGCCCGCTCCTCCTCCACCGCCGCTGACCCGCCGGTCTGCTTGAGCAGACGATCGCGGATGGTCTGGAACTCCAGCTCGGTCAGCAGATTCAGCAACGGTTTGTTTTGTGCGAGGGAAGCGGGCTTGAGAGTGAGGTCGTCAAAGGTGACCTTCAGCGGAACATCGGTATCGATGGTGACCAGTTCCCTTGAGAGGAACGCCTGCTCCCGATACTCGGTGAGGTTTTCCTTCAGTTTGTTCCCGTTGACCTGGTCCAGGTGCCGGTAGATGTTTTCCAGTGTGCCGAACTGTTGGATCAATTTGGTGGCCGTCTTGGCGCCCACGCCCGGTACGCCGGGCACGTTGTCCGAGGAGTCGCCCATCAGCGCCAGCACCTCGATCACCTGCTCCGGAGCGCAGCCGAAACGCTCCATCACCCCGTCGACATTGGTCAGGGTCACCTCCTCGCCCCTGGCGGCGTACATCAACGTGTTTTGATTGATGAGCTGCATGAAGTCCTTGTCCCCGGTGACCATGTAGGAATCCATATTCCTTTCCCCCGCGCGGGTGACCAGGGTGCCGATGATGTCGTCGGCCTCATAGCCCGGCTGGAGCAGGTAGGGCAGGTTCAGCGCCTCCACGATGCGCGGAATGTAGGGAAGCTGGGCCACC
>JACZVE010000301.1 GCA_022572825.1 SAR324 cluster bacterium | reverse complement strand
GAAAACAAGGTACTGAACCTCACCTTCGAAGCCAACATCGGCACTGCCCTGGAACAGACATTCGCCACCTTCCCCACGCTCACCGGCACGGAGCGGGAGGTCATCGCCCGGGCGGCGCGGGAGGCGGGCGCAACCGCGTTGGAGGTGGTGAACTCGGTAGGCACCGGGTACGGCCGAGCCCGGTTGCCCTTTGCCAAGGAGCATATCCGCTCGGAAATCCTCTGTCACGGCCTGGGGGCGCACTACATGTTTCCGGACACCGCCACCGTGCTGGATATCGGCGGGCAGGACACCAAGGCGATCCAGCTGGACGAGGAGGGCATCGTCACAGGCTTCCAGATGAACGACCGCTGCGCCGCGGGATGCGGGCGCTACCTGGGCTACATCGCCGACGAGCTCAATATGGGCGTGCAGGAGCTGGGCCCCCTGGCGATGCAGTCGGGCAAGCCGGTGCGCATCAACAGCACCTGCACCGTGTTTGCGGGGGCGGAGCTGCGCGAGCGGCTCAACAATGGCGAGCGGCGCGAGGACATCCTGATGGGCCTGCAGCGCGCCATTACCCTGCGGGCGATGTCCCTGCTGGCCCGCTCGGGCGGAGTGTCGGACGAGTTCACCTTTACCGGCGGGGTGGCCAACAACGAGGCGGCCGTCAGCGCATTGCGCGAGCTCATAGAGGAAAACTACGGTCAACGCACCTTGAACATCTCGCCCAACTCGATCTATACCGGCGCCATTGGCGCGGCCCTGTTCTCCCAGATGAACCGGCCGCTCGCCGGGCCCTGACCCCGCGGCATCTTTTTCCCCGAGCACAGCGATGACACTTGCGGCAGGCATCGACGTCGGCAGCAGCGCCGTGAAAACGGCGATCTTCCAGGTGGAATCCGGGCGGGAAACCTTGCTCGCCGGCCGGGTGGAGCGCATCTTCCGGCGCAATCCGCTCACCGTCGCCGAGGAATCGTTCTCCGCGGCGCTGCAGGGCGCCGGGCTGAGGCAGGAGGAGCTCGACTACATCGCCACCACCGGTGAGGGCGACATGCTCGAGTTCCGGCGCGGCCATTTCTACACCATGACCACGCACGCGCGGGGGGCGCGCTACCTGGTGCCGCAGGCCGCCGCGACCCTGGACGTGGGGGCCCTGCACGCACGCGCGATCCACATGGACGAGCGGGCCAAGGTGCTGCAGTACCGCATGACCAGCCAGTGCGCCTCCGGCTCGGGCCAGTTTCTGGAGAACATCGCGCGCTACCTGGGCGTCACGCTGGAGGACGTGGGGCCGCTCTCCCTGGAAGCGGACGGCCCGGAAAAGATCTCCGGCATTTGCGCGGTGCTGGCGGAAACGGACGTGATCAACTTCGTCTCGCGGGGCGTTCCCGCTGGCAATATCCTGCGCGGCGTTCACGAGTCCATGGCGGGCCGCTACGTGCGGCTGCTGAAATCGGCCAATGCCGCCGGCATGGTGGCGATCACGGGCGGACTGTCCAAGGACGCGGGGCTGGTGGGGGCCCTGAACCGCGCGGCGGCCGAGCAGAAACTGGAGCTGACCGTCGTCGCCCATCCGGAAGCCATTATGGCGGGAGCTTATGGGGCGGCGTTGTGGGGCGCCTTCCGCCACGAGACCCTGCTGCGCAAGCAGATCGCATAAAACGGGTGGCAAGCCATGCTCGCAACACTGCAACGGCCAAGCCTGGACACTCCGATTGACGAAGTGGCGGACGGGGAAAGCCCTTACCTGATCCGGTTGATGAGCGAGGCCGATCTGCCCACCGTGATCGCACTGGACGCCAAGCAGACCGGCCGGGAACGGGAGGCCTACTACCGGGAGAAGTTCGCGGCCTGCATTCGCGAGCCCGGCATCAATACCTCCCTGGTGGCGGAAACGGACGGTTTCCCCATCGGTTTTCTCTTTGGACGTTTGTTCTTCGGCGAGTTCGGCATCCCCGCCACGCGGGCGGTGCTGGACACCTTCGGCGTGCATCCCGCCTTCAGGGGCAAAGGGGCGGCGCGGGCGCTGCTGTCCCAGTACAGGAAAAACATGGAGGCGTTGCGGGTGGAGGCGATCGACACCCTGGTGGACTGGGACCGCTTCGACCTGCTGGGCTTTTTCAAGGCGATGGGGTTTCGCCCCTCCCGCGACGTGGACCTGGTCTGGGACATTGAGCGCTACCCCTTCGGGGGCCGCGCCTCGCCCCTTTCCGTGCGGGCCGCCGAAGAAGCGGACCTGCCCACGATCACCGCGATCGACCGGGAGATACTGGCCAAAGGCCGCCCCACCTACTTCGCCGCCAAGTGGAAAGCCGGGCGGCAACCCCCGCAACAGACCCTGTTTCTCCTGGGGGAGCTGCGGGGCGAGCCCGCGGGGTACCTCGTGGCCAGCCTGTACCAAGGGGAGTTCGGCATCGACGTGACGCGGGGCGTGATCGATTCCTTCGGCGTGCGGGAACGCTTTCAGCACCGGGGGGTGGCCTCGGGCCTGCTGGAGCACCTGCTGGCCTGGCTGAAGGAACGCGGCGTGGCACAGATAGAGACGCTGTGCCGCTGGAACGATTGGGAACTGCTGCGTTTTTGCGAATACGCGGGATTTCGCCCCAGCGCCCGGCTGAACCTGGAATGGCGATTCACCTGAGCGTCCCCTGGCCCCGGATGCCGGCGCCGTTGATCCCTGCGGCCGGGTCGGCAGCCGGCCCGCGACGCACACCACACTTTGGGAAAAGTCCATGGCCGTGGAAAACATTCCAGTGTACTGCTCGCAATGCGTTGCCGGGCCGGACCTGATCCAGGTGGAGGTGCAGGACGGGGTGGCGACGCGCATCAGACCCAACTTCGATTTTCACGCGCAACACCCCGCCCAGGGCCGGGTCTGCGTGAAGGCCTACGGCCTGATCCAGAAAATGTACAACCCGAACCGGATCAGAGGACCCCTCAAGCGAGGCAATCCCAGGAAAGGACTGGACGAGGACCCCCAGTGGATCGAGATCGGCTGGGAGGAGGCTTTGGAGCTGGTGGCGGAAAAGCTGCGCGCCATCCGGGCCGAGGGGTTGGTGGACGAAAGCGGCTATCCTCGTCTGGCCCTCACGCTGGGCCAAGGGGGGGTGGCACCGGGTTACCTTGGCACGTTCCCGGCCTTCATGGCCGCCTGGGGCGCGCTGGACCAGAGCATCGGCGCCGGGCAGGGCGTCAAGTGCTATCACTCCGAGCACCTGTACGGGGAATTCTGGCACCGGGCCTTCATCGTGGTGCCGGATACCCCGTTGTGCAAGTACGTGCTCTCTTTCGGCAACAACGGGATGGCCAGTGCCGGCGTCACCGGCGTGTGGCGCCACGCCGAGGCCAAGTCCCACGGCTTGAAGCGCGTGCAGGTGGAGCCGCACCTGTCCATCACCGGGGCCTTCGCGGACGAATGGGTGCCGGTCAGGCCCAAAACCGATGCGGCCTTCCTGCTCGCCCTGATCCACTGCGTGCTGCACGAGACGGACTGGACGCGGACCTGCGACCTGCCCTTCCTCGAGCAGCGCACCAATGCACCCTACCTGGTGGCACCCAATGGCTATTTCCTGCGGGAGCCGCAGCGACGCAAACCGCTTATTTGGGACAGCCGGCGGGCCGCAGCGGTGCCTTTCGACGATCCGGACGCGGAGCCGGCCTTGAGCGGCAGCTTCACGGTCACCGGCCTCGAGCTCGGCGCGGACGAGCAGGCGTGGGCGCACGAGCAGGTGAGGGCGCAACCGGCCTTCCAGCACCTGATCGAGCACGTGCGCCCCTTCACCCCCGAGTGGGCCGGCGAGATCTGCGGCGTGCCTCCCGAACGCATCCGCGCCGTGGCCGGCGAGTACCTGGCCAACGCCAAAATTGGCGAAACCACCACCATTGACGGGCGCACCTACCCCTACCGGCCGGTGGCCGTGCTATTGGGCAAGACCGCCGCCAACGGCTGGGGCGGATACGAGGCTTGCTGGGGCCGCACGGTGCTCACGATGCTCGTCGGCGCGCTGGAAGTGCCGGGCGGTATCGTGGGGGCGGGCATCCGCCTCAACCGACCGGCCTATGATCGCTTCCTCACCGTCGATCCCGGTGCGGATGGCTTCATGAGTGGAGCGCTCAACCCGACCGACAAGGCGCATTGGCAGAAACCGAGCAACCGCAGCGCCTTCCAGAGCCTGGTACCTCTGCTGGGCAGCGGCCCCTGGGCGCCCGCGTTGGGGCCGGCCCATCTGCCCTGGCTGTTCATGGAGAACACGCCTCGCAACTGGCCGCCGCAGAGGGCTCCCGACGTGTGGATCAATATCCGTTCCAACCCGGCCATCTCCCAATGGGATACGGACCAGGTGACCAAGATGCTGGCGGAGATCCCGTTCGTCGTGTGCTTCGGCTACACCGAAGACGAGACCAACTGGTTCGCGGACGTGATTCTGCCGGAAAGCCTGCAACTGATCCGCATCGGGGGCGCCCAGTTCATCGAACAATACTGGCGGCATAAGGGCTGGGCGATTCGCCAGCCGGTGGTGGACAATCCCGTCTACGACACAATGGACATGACCGAGATCAGTACCCGCCTGGCCGTCAAGGTGGGGCTGTTGGGCCCATACAATGCGGCCATCAACCGGGGCCGCGGCATCGGCGTGAGCCTGGAAAAATACT
>JACZVE010000300.1 GCA_022572825.1 SAR324 cluster bacterium | reverse complement strand
CGCGCAGCACCAACCCGCGCGCCGCCGGGGTCAGGGTCTCGATGTCCTCGGGGTTGGCGCCGACGTTGCCGATGTGGGGGAAGGTAAAGGTTATGATTTGGCCGGCGTAGGAGGGATCGGTCAGGATTTCCTGATAGCCGGTCATGGCGGTGTTGAAGATGACCTCGCCAGAAGTGGCCCGCTGTGCGCCCCGTAATACGCCCCTGAAAGCGCGTCCGTTGCTCAGTACCAGCAATCCTTCCATGCCCGGCATTCGTCAAAATTCCAGTGTTCCAACTCGATGGTAGATGTAACCCTGGCGCAGGTTATTGTAAACGTCCGCGCCCGGGCCGCTTTTGCGCTCGGGCCCGGGGTGCCGGACGCTCCGGTGCCTCGGAGGGTTGATCGGCAGGGAGCATCATCAGGCTGGCGAGGCACTTGGCCACCAGCTTGCCCCGCTCGTCGGTAATCTCCGCTTCCCCCATCGCCGTGCGCCGCCCGAGGTGTATCAGCCTGGCGTCCGCGGTAATGGTTTCGCCGAGGGCAGCCCGGATGAAGTTGATCTTGAGTTCCATGGTGGTGGTGCGGTAAGTGTCGCTTTTCTGTGCAGCCTCCGTGGCATGAGCGGTGCGGCAATCGGTCAGCGTTGTGATCAGCCCCCCTGCACCGTGCCGCCGGAATGGGTTATCTCCGGGCGAAAGGGCAATTGCATCCGGGCGCAGCCCGGTTTCAGGTCCACAAGACGCAGGCCAAGCAGGCCAAAGTAGTCCGAAATGCGGGTATGGTGGGCAATTCTGCGGCTTTTCTCTTCCGGCGTGAACGGTGCGAGGCCGGGGTAAGATCTGGAGCGGTGCAAGGCGCACTTGCTCCTTTACGCCAGCTTTTTTAATATCGAGGCCAAATGTTCGGCTCATTTAACGATCGTTGGCCCGGAATGTAAATATCGCGTGGGCTCGGCGCGAGCGCAATGGCGCAAGGAAGATCGCCAGCTCTTCTGCGCCAACCATGGCCGAAAGAACCGCACCCACTGCCCAGGCGGCGGCTCCGCGCCGACATAGAGGACGCCCGATGAAGCAGTTGCCCCTCCACCGTTGCCATGAAGCGCTGGGCGCCAAGTTCGGTGAGTTCTCCGGGTTCAATATGCCGCTGTATTACAGCAAGCCCCTCGAGGAGCATCGCACGGTACGGCAGGAGGCGGGCGTGTTCGACATCTCCCACATGGGCCAGTTCGAACTGACGGGCCGGAGCGCGGAGGCCCTCCTGCGCTATGCGCTGCCCAACGAGGTGAGCGCCATGCGGGACGGCAGTGCGCTGTATTCGCCGCTGCTGTCGGAGGATGGGGGGATTCTGGACGACCTGATCATCTATCGCTATAACCCGGCTCACTACCGCATCATTGTCAACGCCGCCACCCGCGAAAAAGACTTTGCCTGGCTGAAGTGCATCGGGGAGGATTTCGGGGCGACGCTCAAGGACCTCTCCGCCGACTTTTGTCTGCTTGCGGTGCAAGGCCCGCGAGTATTCGAGCGACTCGCATCCCATTTCGATCACCCGCCCGGAGCGCTGAGTTACTACACCTTTGCCGAGGCCAGAGCCTTCGGCGTGCCGGTGTTTGTCGCGCGCACGGGGTACACGGGGGAGCCGGGCTGCGAGATTGCCGTCGCCGTGCGGCGCGCCGAGGACATCTGGAATCGGCTCACGGACCAGCTGGGGATTACCCCGATCGGCTTGGCGGCCCGCGACACGCTACGGCTGGAAGCCTGCATGGCCCTCTATGGCCACGAGTTGCGCGAGGAGTGGCATCCGCTGGAAGCGGGATTGAAATGGACCGTGAAATTGGACGGCGACGAGGAATTTATCGGCAAGAAGGCGTTGCGAGCCATCCGGGGCGTCGGATACCCATACCGCCTGGTGGCCGTGGAACTCACCGGGCGCGGCATCCCGCGGGAGGGCTACCCGGTGCTGCGGGACGGTGCGCAAATGGGCCACGTCACCTCCGGGGTGCTTTCACCCACCACTGGCAAGGCTATCGCCCTGGCCCGCATTCTGGCTCCGGCGGCCAAGGTGGGCACGCCCATTCAGGTGGAAATCCGAGGCAGGCCGGTGGACGCGGTGGTGGTGCGGCCGCCCTTCTACAAAAACCCGGCGCTACGGGCGTGATCCTGTCTCGTATCTACGCCTGCCCGGTGGAGAACGCCGGGCGTCAGCGGTAATCGCCCCCAATATAGACCAATAGGTCCACGCCCTCCTGCAACCGCTCTTCGCCGGACATGGGGCCGATGGTCTGATGCTGCGGCAATATGGAGGCCACGGAGGTGGCGGCGCGCAGAAAATTCGGCCGGAAATGGATCACGCTGTCGCGCGTGATATTGCGCTTGAGATGGGAGACATAGGCGATCTTGATGGCCGCACCGAGCTGATCCTCCAAATGCTCGCGGTGGTAGGTGCCGATGAGCAGGGCCACCTGTCGCCCCTTCTCCGGCTGCTCCACGTTGCTGAGCACGGCGACGCGCACGGCAGGCTCGTTGGGCAGCGGGGGCACAGCCTCGTCGAAGGGAATGCCCTGCGGTTTGGGGCGTCGCGGAGGTTGCGGCACTTCGCCGATTTCGCCGAATAGCTGCATCAATTCTTCCTTTTGCCGCTGCTCTTCCGCTTTGCGTGCCTCCTCCGCCAGGCGCCGGGCTTCTTCGTCCCGGCGCCGCTCTTCCTCCGCTTCCCTGCGGGCGGCTTCCTCATCCACCTTGGGCGGCACGTCCAGCGGCTTGGGGGCAGCGCATCCGGAAAAGACCGCCGCCAGAGTCAGCGCGGCGCAAAGCAGCGCCAGGCAGATGAGACCGCTGCGAATACGCCTGGCTACAATCAGTCTGGCTACGATCAATCGTCGCGACATGCCAACCTCACCGGTTCCACTCGAATCATCCGAAAAGCTAAGCTGTTTAGTCTCATTATCGGTCAGAATACCGCATCCTTTAGGCAACGCGAAAGGGTTTCCGCGTATCGCCGGGGATTTGCGGGCGCACCCGCGCCTGCCCGCCCCGGCGCACTTGCGCCGCATTGATTTGCATCTGCGCAGGGATTTTCCTATTTTGGCGGGACAGTTTCCCTCTTCTCCCGCCGCGCCCGGAGCAGCCCCGTCCGATGGCGGGATTGGAGTGCGTGCCCCGTAAGGCGCGGCCGAGCCGCCAATGCGGTGCCGCGGTCGGCCAGGATTCGCGCGCCCTCTGGCCCGTCCGGGCGCGGCGGAGTCCCCCGCGCTGAGGAAGGCGCCGCCGAGGCCCGCGGGTGAAAGGATCGCGATGGACGTGCGTAACAATCAGCTCCATCTGGGCGATTGCGTCGCCGAGGGGCTTGCCGAGGCTTTCGGCACCCCCCTTTACGTGTACGAGGAGGACGTTATCCGCCGCCAGTGCCGGGCGATGCGCGAAGCCTTCGCCGACTGCCGGCCGGATTTGCACTATGCGGTTAAGGCGAACTGCAACCCGACCCTGTTGCGCATCGTTCGCGACGAGGGGATGCACATCGATGCGGTGTCGCCTTTCGAGGTGCGACTGTGCCTGGAGCTGGGGTTCAAGCCTGAGCAGATACTCTTCACCGGCAACAATACCGACGAAGGCGACTTCGCCTACTGCCTGGAACAGGGGGTGCCGATCAACGTGGGCTCGCTGGTGGAACTGGAGCGCTACGGGCGGCTCAACGCGGGCGGGCGGGTTTCCCTGCGCATCAATCCGGACGTGGGTGCCGGGCACCATCGCCATGTGATCACCGGCGGGCCACACTCCAAGTTCGGCATCTACCACACCGAGCGGGCCGCCATCGAGGCCTTGCTGCAGCGCTTTGACCTGACCCTGGTCGGCATCCAGTCCCACATCGGCACGGGCATTCTGCGCAGCGAAGAGATGCTGCAGGCCATGGAGATCATCCTCGGCACCGCCCGCGGCTTCGGGGCGCTGGAGTTCATCGACTTCGGTGGGGGCTTCGGCATCCCCTACCGGCCGGAACAGGAAGCGCTGCCGCTCATGGAGTTGGGCAGCGCCATGTGCCAGCGCTTTGCCGCCTTCTGCGAGGAATACGGGCGGCCGCTGAAGATGAAGCTGGAGCCCGGGCGCTACCTCGTCGCACAGGCGGCGACGCTGCTGCTGCGGGTGACCAACATCCAGTCCACGCCGGCCCATATGTTCGTGGGCACGGACTCCGGCTTCAATCACCTGATCCGCCCCGCCATGTATGGCGCCTATCACGAGGTGGTCAACGCCACGTCCATCAAAGGGGAGCAGGTGCAAGCCGTTGTGGCCGGCAACATCTGCGAATCGGGCGACGTGTTCACCCAGGGCCCCGAAGGAATCGAGCACCGCGCTTTCACCCGCCCGGAGGTGGGCCACTTGCTGGCGTTATTGGACGTGGGCGCCTACGGCATGGCGATTGCCTCCAACTACAACCTGCGACCCCGTCCCGCCGAGGTGCTGGTCAAGTCGGGCAACTCCCGCCTCATCCGCCGCCGCGAAACCTACGACGATCTGGTGATGACCCTCGTGCGGTAGGCGGCGGCCGCGCGGCCCTCCGCTCTGGTTGGCTTTCTCCATCGGCCGGGCGGCCCGCATGATCTCCCCGGTGCTGCATATCGTTGCCAATTGGGGCAAAGCAGCGTAGGTTCGTTTTC
>JACZVE010000299.1 GCA_022572825.1 SAR324 cluster bacterium | reverse complement strand
AGGTCGTATTTTGGCTAGTGTCCTGAGACAGAAGTTCCTGCAAAATATAAAGGAATGCGATTGGTTTTGATGCCCTCGGCAAAACCTCACCCCGCGGGCTGACGCCCGCTGCCCCTCTCCGCAATCGAGACCTTTGCGTAAGGGCGAGGGCGGGGCGGCTGCTCGAAGAACCTCACCCCCGCCGCCTGACGGCGCCTTCCCCTCTCCCAATGGGAGAGGGGAGCTACCCTTGCCGATCCTCGCGAGCGCGGTCTTGCACGCCCCTCTCCGCGTCGGAGAGGGGCAGCCTCGCGGAGCGAGGCGGGGTGAGGCCACACCGTATTACGCACTCGGCGCCCTAACAGTGGAGTTATGAAAAGGTCTCGATTGCGGAGAGGGGCAGCGGGCGTCAGCCCGCGGGGTGAGGCTTTGCCGAGGGCAGCAAAACCAATCGCATTCCTTTATATTTTGCAGGAACTTCTGATTCAGGGCGCTACCGGCTCGCTGTGGACGCCAGGTGAGGCGGGCAAGCGCCCGCTTGGCTCAGCCCAACCCTCAGGGCGCGCCGCCGGCTTGCCGGGTCTGCGGCGGTGCGGGCGCCCGTCCCGCCTCCAGTTGTCCCACCAGCGCGGCATAGGCCCCGTCTCGGGCCAGCAGCTCGGTGTGTGAACCGGCCTCGATGATCGTGCCCCGTTCCAGCACCAAGATAGTGTCCGAGTTGCGAATGGTGCTGAGGCGGTGGGCGATGGCGATGACCGTCTTGTCGGCATAGAGGCGCCCCACGGCTCGTTGGATCAGGTTTTCCGTGATGGAATCCACCGAGCTGGTGGCCTCGTCCAGCACGATCAGCTCGGTTTGCGCCGCCACGGCGCGGGCGAAGGAGATCAGCTGCGCCTGTCCCGCCGACAGGTTGACGCCGCCCTGGGTGATCATCGCATCGTAGCCGCCTTCCAACTGCCCGATGAACCCGTCGGCGTGAACGTAGCGCCCCGCCTCTTCCACGGCCTCCCGCGTGATTCCGTCGCGATCCAGGGAGATGTTGAAGGCCACGCTGCCCTGGAAGAGGAATACGCCCTGGTGAACGACAGCGATGAGCCGCCCCAGCCGCGCCGCGGGAATTTCGCTCAGCTCCTGTCCGTTGATGCGGATCGAGCCCTCATATCCGCCGTAGGCGCGCGTCAATAGCCGGATCACGGTGGATTTGCCCGAGCCGGTCGCGCCGACGAGCGCCAGCGTCTGCCCATTTTCCACGCTGAAGGAGATTCCCCGCAGGATGTCCGGGCCGTCGGCGCGGTAGCGGAAGCGAACGTTTTCGAACTCCAGCCGCCGGAACGGCTCCGCGGCGGGTGGCCCATCGGCGGGCACTGGCGGGGACGGTGCTAGCGGCGCCGCAATCCCGGGTGTCGCAAACTGCCGTGCCGCGGCCCCCGGCAGCCCACCGGCGGCAACCTCGGCGGCGGAAGCATCCTCGGACGCATCCAGCGGCACGCGGCACAGATCGTTGATGTGATCCAGGGCGGCCATGGCGCGCTGCATCACGGCGATTTGCTGGCTGAACTCGCGCACCGGTATGAACAAGCGCTGGATGTACTCCATGAACGCCACCAGCACGCCCAGGGACAGCGTGGCGGCCAGCAGCTCCCCTGCCGCATACCAGAGCACCAACGCCAGTGCCAGGGTCGTGACGCCCTCTACCAGGGCGAACAGCAGGGCGTCGTACAGATTGGAGCGGTTCTGCGCGCGGTAGAATCGGCGGTTCTTCTCCTCGAAGCGCGCCAGGGCCTTCAGCTCGGCGCCGAAAAGCTGGATGGTCTTGATGCCGCTCAGGCACTCCTGCAGATAGCCGGTTGCCTCGGACAGTGCCTGGCGGGCGAAAAAGAAGCTCCTGCGCACCCGGGCCTGGAAAAACCAGATCAGCAACGCCAATACGGGCAGCATCACCAGCAGCACCAGCGTGAGCCGCCAGTTGAGGTAGAACATCATCGCCAGGTAGGCCACCGTTTTCAGCAAATCGGCGATGAGGGAGAGCACGTTGCCGGCCAGGCTTTCCGCCAGGGCTTCGATGTCGCTGGTGACCCGGGTGAGAATGGAACCGATGGGATGGGTATCGAAGTAGCTGCGGGGCAGGCGCAGGCTGCGCTGATATACGATGTCGCGCATATCGGCGATGAGGGTTTGCCCTGCGCGCTGAAGGAAGGAGACGTACAGCGCATCGGTCAGGTAACCCAGCACGACCACCGTGCCGGCCAGCGCCATCAGCCAGATGAGGGGCCTCAGATACTCCGCCAGGGAGCCCGCAGCCACCGCGGGCAGAATATACTCGTCGACGGCCACTTTGGTGAGGTAGGGCACCAGCGTGGCCATCACCGCGGAGACGGGCAGCAGCAGCAACACCGTCGCCAACGCCCGGCGGTGCGCCAGCAGCCGGGGCCACATCATCCGCAAAAGGGCGGGAAAACGCTCGCGCCGCAGCACGCTCATGCCGATCCCTCCGTGCGCCGCGGCCAGACCTCCGGCGCGCCACGCGCCGGACGCCCCGCCAGCGCTTCGCCCTGCTCGCTCTGGAACAACCAGGCCTGCCGATAGGGACCTTGCCGGGCGATCAGCTCGGCGTGGCTGCCCAGGGCCGTCACGCGGCCCTCCTCGAGCACCACCACGCGATCTGCGCGCTCCAGTGCGGAGATGCGATGGGAGACGATCAGTGTCGAGCGGGCATGCTGGAAGCTGTAAATCTGCTCGATCAGGTAGCGCTCGGTCTCGTGGTCCACCGCCGAGAGCACGTCGTCCAGGATCAGCAGGTCGCAGGGCTTGAGGATCGAGCGGGCCAGCGCGATGCGCTGCTTTTGCCCGCCCGACAGCGTGATTCCCTTTTCACCCACCAGGGTATCGAGGCCGGCGGGAAAGGCCGCCAGATCTGCCTGCAGCGAGGCGGCTTCGATGGCCCTGGTCAATGCGCGCTCGTCATCGCGCTCCGCGGCAAAGCGGATGTTCTCCCGGACGGAGTCGGAGAACAGGAACGGCTCCTGGGTAACGGTGACGACGTGCCGGCGCAGCTTCTGCTGGCTGATGGCCGCCACGTCCACCCCGTCCAGCGTCAGTGCGCCGGCGGGCGGTTGCAGGTAGCCGTTGAGCAGGTTGACGATAGTGGTTTTGCCCGCCCCGATGGGTCCGAACAGGCCGACGGTCTCTCCGGGTGCCATCGTGAAGGACACCTCGTGCAACACAAGGTGCGCAGGGTCGTCCGGGTAGGCGTAGCTGAGGCGGTCCGCTCGCAGGCCCACGCTCAGCCGCTCGGGCAGGGCACGCTCCGCGGCCCGGTCGACGGGCGGCAGCTCCGGCTGCGTGTGCAGCACGGCCTCCAGGCTGGTCAGGCTTGTGAAGCCACGCTGCACCACGAACAGCATGAACGTCATGCCCATCAGAGGCGGTACCAGCATGGACAGATACAGCCCGTAGGCCATGAAGCCGCCGATGGTCATCTCGCCGTCGATGACCAGCAAACCGCCCACCAGCACCAGCATCACTTTCAGCGCGTTTGCGATGTGGGTGAGGATGGGCATGAAAAAGGCGCGCACGTTGGACATGCGGATGCTGCTTTCCCGCAGCGCTCCGCTCAGATCGGAGAACCTGCGCTCAGCCCAGGGAAACCCGCGGTAGGACTTGAGCACGTCGATTCCGTTGTAGGATTCCACCGTGAAGTCGGACAGATCCTGCATCGCTTTCATCTGCACCAGCTGCTCGCGGCGCATCGTGCGCAGCGCCAGTTGAAGAAGCGCAAAGGCCCCGGCGATGGGCAGGGCGCAGTAGAGCGTGAGCTGGGGCGAAAGCCTGTACATGTAATAGGGCGCCAGGGAGAGGGTGCCCACGCTGCTGAACATTCCCATCAGGCCAAAACCCATCATCATGCGCACGCCGTTGATGTCGTTGTTGATGCGCGAGATGATGGCGCCGGTGGGGTTGTTCAGAAAGTATCCCCGCTGCAGGCGCGTGAGGTGGGCCAGCAGGCGGTTCTTCAGTTCGAACTCGACTTTTCGTCCGGGCACGAAGAATAACAGCCGCGAGCCCGTGCGGGTGATCATGATCGCCAGCGCGAACAACCCAATCCAGCGGATGCGGTTGAGAAAGGCGCCCCCGGCCGGGTCGGAATTCTGCTCCAGGATGTCGATCGCCTCCTGCAGATAGACGGGGATGGTAAGCCCCATCCACACGGTCAGCCCCAATGTCACCATCCCCGCCAGGTAGGACAGCGCGTGCTGGCGCAGCAGGGCGAGCAGAAAGCGGAGGCGGCTCATGAGGCGGACGGACGGTTCGGTTGCAGGCGCCGACAAATCGCGGTGCACCGCGCCGGGCAGTGCTCGAGCGCGGCAGGGTGGGGTGAATCCCGGCCGGCCGGCGATCCGGTCATTCGCACTCCTGGCATTTGGACTTAATGACGATAGATTCAGTAAACCCGGCTCCAGGATTCCTGGATTCAGAAACCCTCGCTTCAGGATACCCCCAAATATCCATTGCGCCAATCGGCGGGCCGACGGGCTGGAAGCAGTCTCGGAAATAGCAAGGGTGCTACAGGCCCGCCCCTTGCGCTCAGGGAGATATGCGGTCGGCTCAACGGAAGGCGGGCGCCGGGGAGGCCCGGGGCAGGGTGCGATGAGGGCCGAGCGGTGATCGCCGGTCCCGGCCGGTCGAT
>JACZVE010000298.1 GCA_022572825.1 SAR324 cluster bacterium | reverse complement strand
CTGGTCACCACCAAGCCGGTGTTGATTCCGGTGTGCAGCCGCAGGGGCTGCCCGCACCGCCCGCACCGGGTCGTCCTCGTGCGCCGTGGGGATGCCGAACAGAGCTAGCACCTCATCGCCCACGAACTGCGTGACGGTGCCCCCGTGGGACTCCACGATCTGCACCGCCGCTGCCTTGATGCGGCTCACGAACTCCTGCACCTCCTCCGGGTCGAGCCGCTCGTTCATGGCGGTGTAGCCGGAAAGGTCGGAGAACAATATGGTGGCCTGGCGGCGCTCCCCTTCTGGCGAGGGGGCGGAAGGCGGAGCAGCAGCTTGTTGCGACGCCGTTGCAGGCGAGGATCGGAGCTCGGAGGCGGCGGGGGCCGGCTGGTGGAGGCGTGTCCGCAGGAATCGCAGAATTTGGCGGTGGGTGACAATACCCCTTGGCAACGGGGGCAAATGCGCTCCAGCGGGGATCCGCATTCCTCGCAAAACTTGGCGGCCGGTCGGTTATCGTGCCCGCATTTCCGGCATTGCATGATGTCCCCCGGTCGCTCGGCCAGTGGTCACGTGAATTAATTCCCTCCGGCATGGTTATACATCATCGCAGGGATAGGCGGCAGCGATGGAAAATCCGTTGAATATCAGAAGGCTTGCGATTCATCCGTAAAAATCAAATGCGGGGGAACTCGTCCCCCCGCGCCCCCCGATTACAGAGTTTATGCTAAATCATCGTTGTGCATAGCACGTTGTTTATATAGACTTTTTCCCTGGTAAAGCGGTCGAAGTTCCCTACTGGGATTGTGAAAGGTGCAGGGTGCCACTCGCAAGCGGTGCGCCCCCAACCCGCCGCAGGCAAGGGTCATCCCCGATTCATGCGAGGCGGCAGCGCTAGCAGGCCGGCACGGCTACAGGGTGAAGGTGAAATCGTCGATGAGGGCGCCGGGCAGTCGGACGCTGCCCGTGGAGCGCTGGTGGTAGGTGTCGCTATCGAAGATGAACTCGTCTTGCCGGGTAAGCCCGATCAGGCGTTCCCCCAACATGCGATAGACGCTCTCGTCGAAGCGCATCACGTTGAGGGGGGCCTGGATTTTGCCGTTCTGCACCCAAAAGGAAGCGAAGCGGGTCATCCCCGTGATGCGGCAGTCGTTGCGGTCCGAGAAGTTGCAGTACCACAGGTTGTTGATGTAGACCCCCGTTTCCAGTTGCGCCGGCACGTCGGCTTCCGCCAGCGCGCCGGTTGCCATGCGCAGGGATTGCGGGTACTCGCCCTCGGCATTGACGGGAACGCCGTATTCGGCGCTGCTGCGCGTGTTCACCAGGTGATCTTCATAGGCGCCGTTTTCGATCAGGGTCACCCGTGCGGGCTTGATGAAGCCGCTGTCGGTAAACGGCGGGGCCAGTCCCCCCGCCTGATCCTCGCACAGCGACACCGATGGGTGCAGCGTCTTGCCCTCGACGATCATCTTGAGCAGGGGCGTCTGCCGGGTGCGGTGACTCTTCAGGCCGAATCCGCCCCACGACATCATCTGCAGGATCTCCTGCAGCGCCGAGGGGGCGAGGTAGACCCGGTAGCGGCCGGGGCGGATGGTTTTGGGGGACCTGCCCATCACCTCCAGTTGCCGGCGCACGCGATCCATTCTGCCGGCCAGGGTCTCGGCGTCCCAATCGAACCCGGCGTAGTTGCTTTTTACCGCCTTGTCCCCGGCGAGGTAACAGCTCCAGTCGAAGTTGAAGTTGGCGGTCTGGTACCAGTTCCGCTGGCCCAGGGAGTTGGCGAATGCCCGGTACAGCAGGCCGCCGGCCCACAGGCCCACCAGGTCCAGCCCCTGTGCGGCGGCGGCGATCTCGCGGGCGGCACTGCCGCCCTGGGGCAGTGCGCTCTCCCGCACGTCCTCGGTGTTATGAACCTCGCCGGCGTACAGCAGATAGGGATCCTCCTCTAAATTCGCGCGCTGCTCGCGCAGGGTGGCGACCAGCTCCGCCAGCACGGCGCGGTCCTGCTCCAGGTTGCCGCCGATATTGCAGGATCCGGTCGCGTGACGGCGGCCCTCGATGAGGTCAATGGAAACTACCCGCTGGGTGACATGGCCGGCCTGGCGCACCCGGCTGCGGTTGAGGCGGACGAAATCCGAATCCTCGCCCTCCAGCAGGCAGGTATAGACCTCGCCGGGGCGCAGCAGCGCATTCAGTTCCTCCGCCAGCGTGTAGAAGTAGTCCCGCATGGCCCTCAGCCCGCGCCGAATACGTCCACATCGGTGAAGAGGCACGCCGGGGCGGCGTGTCCCGCGTGTACCATTTGATTCGGCTCGCCTTTCCCGCAGCCGACCAGGCCCAGCACGCGGAAGGTGCTCTCGTCGCCCACGCCGGCCAGGCTGCGCCAGAACGTGCCCGAGATGCCGCGGTAGCCGGGGTTTTTGACCAGCCCTTTCAGTTCGCCGTTCTCGATCACGCGCCCGATTTCGCACCCGAACTGGAACTTGTTGCGGCTGTCGTCGATGGACCAGGACTTGTTGGTATCCATCCAGACCCCGCGTTCGATGGAGCCGATGAGGGCTTCCAGGGGTTTGTCGCCGGGCTCCAGGTTCACGTTGGCCATGCGGTCGATGGGGGGACGGTTCCAACCGCTGGCGCGGGCGTTGGCCACGCCGGCAAGGCCGCTGCGCGCCTGGGAGGCCGCTCCGCCCAGCGGCCGCTGCAGGATGCCCTTGCGAATGATGTACTGGCGCTCGGCCGGCGAGCCGTCGTCGTCGAAGCGATAGGTGGCCGCCTGCTCCGGACGGCCGGGATCGAAGGTGACGTTGAGGAGCTCCGATCCGTAGCGATAGCTGCCGAACATGTCCAGGGTCACGAAACTGGTACCGGCATAATTGCGCTCGTCGCCCAGGATGCGGTCCAGCTCCAGCGGATGACCGATGCTCTCGTGCACCTGCAGCACCACCTGGCCGGGCATCAGCAGAACGTCCATCCTGCCCGACGGGCAGTCGGGAGCGTCGAGCAGCGCGAGCGCTTCGCCGGCGACGCGTTCCGCCTCGTCGGGAAAGCCGGTGCGGGCAAGCTGCTCCAGTCCCCCCTGGCGGTAGAGGTCGCCACCATGGCTGCGCAGCTGGGTTTCCGCCCCATCGTTGGCGACCGCCGCCAGCGCGCTATCGATGAAGCTGAAGGATTGGGCGATGCGGCCGCCGGCGCCGGTGAGCAGCAGGGAATCGATGCGGCGATGCACCAGCGCGGACTGCCAGTCCACAACGCGCTCGCCGATCTTCAAGCGCCTGCAGGCGTCGTGCAGCAGCGCCACCTTTTGCGGCAGGCTCCATGCGTTCCAGGCGACCTCGCCGTCGTTGCGATAGTCCCCCTGATGGCTGATGCGCGGATAGTCCCTGGGGCGCAGCAGGCCGATGTCCGCCGTCTGGTGCGCCCAGTCCGTTGCCAGCGCGGCGGCCCGCGCCAGACCGCCGGCCGTAAGATCGCAGGTCGCCCCGTAGCCGATGCCCCCGCGGTCCACCACGGTGATCATCGCCCCCAGGTTGCGCCAGTTGCGCACCGGTTCCAGCACGTTCTGCCGCACCGAGAGCCCCTCGAGGCGCTCATCGACGATGCGCAGCGACCAGTACTCCACGGCCGGGGCGGCCTTCAGAAAAGATGCGGCGATCTGTTCCAGCATCGCGGTTGATTCCCGTTTTGGGTGGGTCGCAACCAGTGGGTTGCAACCTGGGGCGGCAGGGGCGGCGGGCGGCGGCCGCCCGCGCACGATCTGCACGGCAGCCCCTGAGCAGAGGGTGGGCCCCAGCGCTCGGGTATAGGGGCCGGCTTAGCGCGTTGCCAATCGCTCCGCCTGCTCCAGCCACCAGGTCATGCCCATTTCGCGGAAGAGGGCGGTGGCTTGGGAGAGTTTCTCGCGGGCTGCGGCCTCATCCCCTTTTTTCTGAAGCAGCTCGGCGAAGCGGAAGTGAACGACGGCGAGGTTGGGGCGTTCGCCCCGACTCGCGGCCAGCCGCAGGCTTTCGGCCATGTGCTCCTCCGCCTTTTTCCAGTCGGGTTGCTGCCCCTGGCAGGCCGCCATTGCGAGAGCCCGATGGGCTACGGAAGCGCCCCACTTCTCCCCGTAAGGGCCAAGATCAAGAGATTGCCTGGCATAGGCTTCCGCTGCATCGGTATTTCCAGCCAGGCACAGCATTTCAGCCGACACAGCGTAAAAGTAAGATAGGCTTATCCTGCTTCCCATGGACTCCATTGTTTGAATCCCTTTGCGGATCAGTTCCAGGCCACTCTTTCGATCGCCCAACATGAAGTTCGCATATCCCTTCATGTTAGTGGCAAGCGCCTCCATCATTACATTCCCGATCTTTGCAGTGGAAAGCGCGATGCAGCGATCACTGGATGCGATGCATCTGTCCCAGTCCCCCTTAAACACCTGGATAAAGCCATCATAGCCAATCGTTGTTGCCTCCCGATCCATATCGTGCATTTCAACGGATAGCGACATGGCGGCCCGCAGATGTTTGGCGGCATTTGCAAAATTTCCCGTGAAACCGTACATCATCGCCAAATAACCCCTGGAATGGCACACTTCCACCTTGTTGTTCACACGCTCCATCATAGGGATGCCCTTCTCGAGGTACGCGATTCCTTTGGCCGCATCGCCGCTAACGAGGTACATGCGGCCGAGGATATTGTAGGGCAGGGCC
>JACZVE010000297.1 GCA_022572825.1 SAR324 cluster bacterium | reverse complement strand
CGGCCCGGCCCCACCCCTTTTCCGGGCCGCCTGAGCCATCTCCGCTCCGCCCCCATCAGGCCATCGCGCAGGCTTAGGCTCTGTTCGGAAACAATTGCAAGTGCGCCGCAACAAGCCAATGTTTGTCATTCCGAGGCCCGCAGTCCGGGCCGAGGAATCTGCTTTGCACCAGCGCACAACAGATTCCTCGCTTCCCTCGGAATGACAATCAGGGGTGAATGGTCGCCACGCAAGCATTCTCGCACAGGGGCTATTTCCCCCCGCCCGCGGAATGATCGCCGGTTCGGGAAGATTCCCTGTCACCCCGGAAACCCGCTCCTGCTCCAGCTTTGCCGGCCGGCGGTAAAGCCAATTCATGAAATTTCGGCGGCAAACCCGCCTCCCGGCTCGCTTGGCGCACGATTGGGTTCGTTTCGTAATCCGGCGAATTCCCGGCCGTTTCCAGCCATTTCGCGGCCAATCGGCGACCGGCTCGGCCTCACGCGCTTTGCCGGGTGCTTCGCTGCAACGCCCTGCAACGACATTTTTACCTTGAGGCCGCCCGAGGGGCTCCGCCCACGCCCCCATCAGGTGCGACTGCGTGGGTCCAGGCTCTGTTGGGAAACGACCGCAGGTGTGCCGCGGCAAGCCAATGTTTGTCATTCCGAGAGAAGCGAGGAATCCGTTGTGCCCTGATGCAAAACAGATTCTTCGGCCCGCTGGGCGGGCCTCGCAATGACAGCCTGAGGCTTGGAGACACGATATTCGAATTTCGGAACAAAGCCTGAGTTGTTGATTATACCGAAATTCCTCGGACCCCGCGACCCGAAAAACCGCTCGTGGAGCGGTTTGGCGGAGATTGGCCGGTATTCAGGGATGATTGCCGCGAGGAAGGCGTTTCCAGCGGATGGGCATTGACCGCAAACCGGTCCACTTCAGCAAGGCAGCACTGAATTCTTCCCTGCCCTTCGAGACAGGCGCCTGCGGCGCCTTCCTCAGGGACCCGGGGAATAGCCGCGCTCCTGCCTGCCCTGCGCAACGTCGAAGGGAGGAACGAACTTGTCCTGAGCTGGTCGAAGGGCGCAGCGAGTGTCTCGCCTGTCCTGAGCGGAGCCGAAGGGAAGTCCTCGGCGGTGATCGGAAATACTCAAACTGAGTCACTACCGGGCATGGAGCCAGCTTGACTTATCGCGCGTGTCACAGTAGCCAGTGGTGTTTGACACCGTAATGAATGGCCGGGGAACTGTCTCAATAGATTGCTCAATAGATTGGGGGTTATCGTCAGCATGGAAACCGTCGGGGCGAATGGCGAGGGCTGCACCTTTCCCGCACTTTTTCTGGAAAACAGCGAGCGCTTTGGAACGCGCAGGGTCTCCATCCGGGAAAAGGACTACGGCATCTGGCAGTCCTACACTTGGCAGGAGGCCAGGGAGCAAATGCGCGATTTCGCGCTGGGCTTGGCCGCCGTGGGCTTCAAGCGCGGGGACCGCCTCTGCGTCGTGGGGGACAACCGGCCGCAGCTCTACTGGGGCATGATGGCCGCCCAGTGCCTCGGCGGTGTGCCCGTGCCGCTGTACCAGGACTCCATCGAGCGGGAGATGCAGTACATCGTGGAGCACGCCGAGGCACGCTTCGCCCTGGTGGAGGATCAGGAGCAGGTGGACAAGTTCCTCGGTATCAAGCCCCAGTGCCCCAAGCTGGAATGCGTCATCTACAAGGATCCCCGCGGGCTGCGCAATTACAACGAGGATTTCCTGCTCAGTTTCGAATCCGTGCAGCAGCGGGGCCGCGCCTTCGGCGCAGAGCACCCGGGCTTCCTGGAGGAGGAGATCGGCAAGATCGACCCGGACGATCTTGCGGTGATCTGCTACACCTCGGGCACCACCGGCAAGCCCAAGGGGGTGATGCTGAGCCACCGCAACTTCATCGAAACCACGCGCACGTTCCTGGAGTATGAGGGACTGAATCAAGAGGACACTTTCCTCGCCTACCTGCCCATGGGTTGGATCGGCGATTTTTTCTTCTCTTTCGGAATGGCAATTGTGGGTGGCATGACTGTGAGCTGCCCGGAGAGCACCGAAACGGTCAGGCACGATCTGTGGGAGATAGGGCCCACCTTTTTCTTCGCCCCGCCGCCCATCTGGCAGAGCCTGCTCACCACTGTGATGATCCGCATGGAGGACGCGGCCTGGATCAAGCGCAAGCTGTTCCACTACTTCATCGATCTGGCCACCGGCCAGCAGAAAAAGCGCTCCCGCGGCGAACGCGTCGGCTTGCTGGAGCGCCTGCTATACCAGATCGGGAATCTGCTGGTGTACGCCCCGCTGAAGGACAACCTGGGGCTGAGCCGCATCCGCATCGCCTACACCGCCGGGGAGGCGATCGGCCCGGAGATGTTCGATTTCTTCCGCGCGCTGGGAATCAACCTGAAGCAGCTTTACGCGATGACAGAAGCGGGCATCTTCATCTCATTGCAGAAGTCCGGGGAGATCAAGTCGGACAGCAGCGGACCGCCGGTGCCCTGGGTGGACGTGAAGATCTCCGGAGACGGCGAGGTGCTGATCAAGGGCCCGGGGCTGTTCAAGGGCTACCTGAAAAATCCCGAGGCCACCCGAGAGGCCTTCGAGGATGGCTATTTCAAGACCGGCGACGCGGGCTTCATCGACCACGACGGGCATCTGAAGATCGTCGATCGCGCCAAGGACGTCGGCAAGCTGCAGGACGGCACCATCTTCGCCCCCAAGTTTGTTGAGAACAAGCTCAAGTTCTCGCCCTACATCAAGGAAGCTGTCGCCATCGGCCAGGGAAGGAGCCACGTGGCCGCCATGATCAATATCGACGCGCAATCGGTGGGGAACTGGGCGGAACGGCGCCATCTGGCCTACGGCAGCTACACCGACCTGGCGCAGAAGCCCGAGGTATTGGAGCTGATCGAGCAGGAGGTGCGACGGGTCAACCAGTCCCTGGCCGAAGAGGACCAGCTCAAGGGCGCGCAAATCCGCAAGTACCTGATCCTGCACAAGGAGCTGGACCCGGACGACGAGGAGATCACCCGCACCCGCAAGGTACGGCGCGGGTTCGTCGCGGAAAAATACAAGGACCTCATTGCCGCGCTGTATACGGACGCCGACCACGTGCAGACCGAAGCCAAGGTGACCTTCGAGGACGGCCGGGAAGCCACGATCAAAGCGGACCTCGCCATCCGCGCGGTCGATGCAAATGCGTGAGCGTGCTGCCCTGCCGGCGCAACGTCGGCGAAGGGGCAGCCGGACGGTGCGCGCATTTCCGTGGAAGGATCGACGGAGGGCTTCGTGAGCGCCGACGGCAGGGAGACAGTGCTCCGGGTGGACCATATCAACCTCAGCTTCGGGGGCCTCAACGCGCTCGTCGACGTCTCCTTCGATGTCTACAAGAGCGAGATTCTTGCCATCATCGGGCCCAATGGCGCCGGCAAAAGCTCCATGCTGAACGTCATTAACGGCTTCTACCATCCGCAGCAGGGTGCCATCACCTACAAGGGCGTCACCCGCCACAGAATGCGCCCTCACGTCGCGGCCAGCCAGGGCATCGCCCGCACCTTTCAGAACATCGCCTTGTTCAAGGGCATGAGCACCCTGGACAACATCATGACGGGCCGCAACCTGAAGATGAAGCGCAACTTCCTGCTGCAGGCCCTGCATTGGGGGCCGGCCCTGCGCGAGGAGATCGAGCACCGCAAATTCGTGGAGCAGATCATCGACTTTATGGAAATCGAGGCCATCCGCAAAACCCCCGTGGGACAGCTTCCCTACGGGCTGCAAAAGCGGGTCGAGCTGTGCCGCGCGTTAGCGACGGAGCCGGAATTGCTGCTGCTGGACGAGCCGATGGCCGGGATGAACGTGGAGGAAAAAGAGGATATGTGCCGCTTCATCCTGGACGTCAACGACGAGTTCGGCACCACCATGGTGCTGATCGAACACGACATGGGTGTCGTCATGGATATATCCCAACGCGTGATCGTGCTGGACTACGGGCGCAAGATCGCGGAAGGCTCTCCGGACGAGGTGCGTTCCAACCAGGACGTGATCGATGCCTACCTGGGCGTAAGCCATGGGTGATCCCCACTGGGGCGACCGCAGCGCGTGGGAGGCTGAGGCGTAGTGGACCTGCTGAATATCTTGTTCGTCGCGCCGTTTGTCGACATGGCGGACTCGCCGATCTTCCTGCTGGAGGTGATCATCGGCGGCCTGCTCACCGGGGTGATGTACTCGCTGGTGGCGCTGGGCTTCGTGCTCATCTTCAAGGCCTCCGGCGTGTTCAACTTCGCCCAGGGCGCCATGGTGCTCTTCGCCGCGCTGACCCTCGTCGGTCTGATGGAGCGGGGGGTGCCGGTCTGGCTGGCGTTGATCGTGACCATGTTGGTGATGGTGGGCCTGGCTTATCTCATCGAATGGCGGATGCTGCGGCCGCTGGTCAATCAGGAGCCCATCATCCTGTTCATGGCGACCATCGGCCTGAGCTTCATTCTGGAAGGGGTCGGACAGATCGTCTGGGGCAGCAATGTCAAGCAACTGAACGTCGGCATTCCCGACGCTTCCTTCGAGAGGGGCGGCATCCTGTTCCACCAGTTCGACCTGTTCGCGGCGGTGGTCGCGGCCGTGCTGGTCGCTGTACTGGCCGTGTTCTTCCATAAGACCGTCATCGGGCGGGCGCTGCGCGCCGTGGCC
>JACZVE010000296.1 GCA_022572825.1 SAR324 cluster bacterium | reverse complement strand
GGGGCTACGCGGCCCTGTTCCGGGGATTGCTGGCCGGCGCGCGGCGTACCACCGCCATCGCCGCCTCGGCGGGGGCGCGGCTGGCGATCGTGGCGGCCGCCGGCAGCGTCACATTCTTCGTCGGCGGCCTCAATGGCGCCGTGTTCGGCGTGATCGCCTGGGCGCTCACACTCGCCGCGGAGGCGGCCATTCTGGGAGCGTGGCTATCCCGGGGGCGCGGCAAGGAGCTGTTTCCGGCCGAGGCGACGCGGGCCAGCGCCGGCAATTGAGGGATTCGGGACGCGAGTGAGCCTTCTGACCCCTCAAAACCAGTTCGCCTTGTCCACCACGTTCCTGAGCGGGCGCCCTTCGTGAAAGCGGCGGCAGTTGTCAAGGAACAGCTCGCTGCGGCGGTCGTCGGTGTAGGGGCCGTCCGCGGCCACGTGGGGCGTGATCAGCAGGTTCGGCGCATCCCAGAGGGGATGGCCGGCGGGCAGGGGCTCGATCTGGAACACGTCCAGCGCCGCCCCGGCCAGCGTGCCCTCGCGCAGGGCGGCGTCGAGGTCGTCCAGGATCACCGTGGCGCCGCGGCCGATGTTGATGAAGAACGCGGAGCGCTTCAGGCGGCGGAACAGGTGCGCATTGAACAGCCCCTGAGTGCGCGGCGTCTCCGGTGCGGTGACGATGATGAAATCCCCGCGCGGCAGCACCTCGGCCAGCGCTTCCGGATGGTGCAGCTCGGCCACGCCGGGCGGGGGCTCGATCACGCGGGGATCGACGGCCAGCACCCTCATGCCGAAGGCCGCGCAGAGGCGGGCCGTCTCCGCGCCGATGCCGCCCACGCCCACGATGACGGCGGTGGCTTCCGGCAGGTGGAGCACCGGATGGCCCCGCTTCCACTCGCGGCGCAACTGCTGTGCATGGTAGTGGTGCAGGCCGCGGGCGAAGGTCAGCAGGTAGGCCATGATGTGCGCGGCGATAGGGTCGTTGTAGATGCCGCGCACGTTGGTCACCACCACGTCGCTCTCCACCAGCGCGCTGTGATAAAAGCTGGGGTCGGGCCCCGCCTGCGGACAGGCCACCCAGCGCAGCTTGCGGCCCCGCGCGAACAGCTCCGGGCCGATGAAGCCGAAGGCGGCGTCCGCGTCCTCGATGAACGGCATGGCCTCCGCCGCTGAGCGCGCCAGGCTCACCTCCACGTCGGGAAGCTCGGCGGCGAGCCGGGCCGGCCACCGATCGGCCACATGGGTTTCCGGCCGCTCCTCGGTGCGCAGCAGCAACAGCTTGAATCCCATCGTCGGGCTCCTCGACGACCTGGCGTAAAAGAGGCGTAGGCATCGGGCGCGCGCTTACGATACGGTTCTGCGATACGGTTTTACGATACGGTAGGGCCGGTGGGCGCGCAACCGGCTGCGCGGGCGCCGGATGGGCTTGCCTGGAGCCATGCGCCGTAAAGTGGGCAACCGTCGTCGGCTGGGTCAGGGGGCGCTGCCGGCGAAGCGAGGAACGACGATGAACGTAGAGCAGGCCGGCGAGTTGATCTGGAACGAGGCGCGGGCGGGCCGCTGGTTTCCCGAGGCATTGCGCGGGCAGCTCACCCTGGCCGAGGCCCTGCGCGTGCAGCTCAATGTGCGCGGCCGCAAGCTGGGGCAGGGCGGCAGGCAGGCCGGCTGGAAGGTGGGGCTGACCTCCGAGCGCGTGCGCAGGCGCCACGGCACGGAGGCGCGGCCCTTCGGCCACATCATGGCTCAGGACATCTATCCGTCAGGGGCCACCATCCCCACGCAGCGGTTCACCCACGGCGCCATCGAGCCGGAGCTTTGCTTTACCATCGGCGAGACGCTGCAGGGCGAGGGCATCACGCCGGAGCGGGTGCGGGAGGCCGTCGCGGCCGTGGCCCCCGCCTTCGAGCTGAACCAGAACCGGGCCCAGGGGGTAGCGGACTTTCCGCTCAGTGTGGCGGACAATCTGAGCCAGTGGGGTATCGTGGCGGGAGCGGCGCTGCAGCCCCTGCCGGCGGACTTCGACTTCGACGCCCTGCGCGTCACGCTGCGCCGGGGCGGCGAGGAGGTGGCCACGGCCGTGGGTGCGGAGGTCATCGACGACCACTTCCTGTCGCTGTCGATCCTCGCCAACACGCTCGCCGAGTACGGAGAGTCCCTGGCCGCCGGCATGCGCGTCATCACCGGCTCGTTCAGCAAGGTGGACGTGCGGGCCGGCGAGCGGTGGGAGGCGGAGTTCGCCGGGATCGGCACGGTGCGCGTCGCGTTCGACTGAAAGGGAGTTGCACTCAAAAAGAAATGATCGTTGCTTGAGTGAAACGCTGCGAGTCTGGCATTTCTCCCCACCCCCGGTATCTCCCCGCAGTGTGTTCAAGCTCATATTTCCTGAATCGATCAGCCATTGGTCATTGCGCACCTTGCAGACCAGGTTGATCAAGATCGGCGCGAAAGTCGTCAGGCATGCCCACTACACCAGCTTCCAGATGGCGGGGTGTGTCGATATCCCAGATTATGTTCGCAGCCAACCTGAGACGGATTCGACAACGAATTCAGCCGATGCCCGGGTGACGATCCAGCCTGTGAGTGAAATCAATGACCGGGTTCGAGAACGAGAGGGAAATGGACTCCAGGTCGTATGCCTACGTCATCATATCCTGAAAAACGGGCTCAAATCCTCTCTCGGAGCAAAGATAAGGACGAACGACCGGTATGATGTGGATTCTGCGTCCAAATTTGTAGTAACGGAGGTTCGAAGAGTCGTTTGGGCCGTATTGACGGCTCCATCTGGGAAATGTCAGTTGACTGATAGCCGCCGAGAACAGTTCAATTAGAACTCAAGAGGAGAGGTGCTATGAAACGAGAAGACTTCCCGGCCCCGCGTGAGGGGATCCTGCTCACACATTTCCTCACCAGCAACGACGTTGACCGTTCCCGCGCCTTCTACGCCAAACGGCTGGATCATCATCAACGATGGCGGCGGGCCGACGGAGGACAAGCCCGAGGTCACCCTGGCTCCCCCGAGCGATCCCACCCGGGTCAGCAGCTTTCTCAATATCTGGGTGGCCGACATCCAGGCCAAGTACGAGGAGTGGCGGGCCAAGGGCGCCCAGTTCGTGACGCCCCCATTGGACAGGGGCGGTTGGGAGATCCGCTGCTACATTCGCGACCCCGACAGTTATCTCATCGAGGTGGGCCAGGCCACCGGAGAACTGAACACGCTCGAGGAGTAGTGCTTCGCAGATTCGGCGCCCTTGCGCTTGAGGCTTAACCGAACCGTGATCAGCGGTGATTTCTGAGGGAGATAGGCATGATTTTCAGGCAGTTGTTCGATAGCCAATCCTGGACCTACACTTACCTTCTTGCCGACAATCAGACGCGGCAGGCCGTGCTGATTGACACGGTTTTCGAGCATCATCTGCGGGATCTCGCTTTGGTTCGGGAGCTTAATTTGGAGTTGCTGCACACGCTGGATACACATGTGCACGCCGACCACGTGACCGGCGCTTGGCTCATGAGCCAGGCGGTGGGCAGCAAGATCGCCGTCGGCCAGGCTTCCGGGGTAGAAGGTGCCGACTTGTATCTCGCTCACGGCGATATGCTCAACGTAGGCGGTCTGGGTCTCGAGGTGCGTGCGACGCCAGGCCACACCGCCGGTTGCGTGACCTATGTGCTCAGCGATCAGTCGATGGCGTTTACCGGCGACGCGTTGCTGATTCGAGGAGCGGGGCGCACGGATTTTCAGCAGGGCGATGCGGCGCAGCTGTTTCGTTCAGTGCGAGAGCAGATCTTTTCTCTGCCGGAGCCCTGCCTGCTCTACCCCGGCCACGACTACAGTGGCCGAACCGCGACCACCGTCGGCGAAGAGCGCGCTCACAACCCGAGGTTAGGCGACGGAAAGCGGGAGCAGGATTTTACGGGCTACATGCAAAACCTCGGATTGCCACACCCCAAGCGCATGGACGACGCTGTTCCGGCCAACCTGCAGTGCGGTCGACCGAAAGCCGGCGACACCGTACCGCAGGCTCCGGATTGGGGCCCGGTGATTCGAACATTCGCCGGGGTGTGGGAGATCGACCCCGGTTGGGTGCACGAACACCGGGAAGATGTTCTGCTCATCGACGTCCGCGAAGAACAGGAGCTCCGAGTCAGCGACTTGGGGCTGATCCCTGGCTCACGGGTTGTTCCCCTCAGCCAATTTCGCGAGCGACTCGCCGAACTCCCAAAGGATCGACCGGTTGTCACCGCTTGCCCGGCGGGAGCCCGCTCGGCGCAGGCGGCGTTGATCCTGGAGACGGCTGGGTTTGACCGGGTGGCTGGTCCTTTGCTATTCCGCCTCAATCACTGGTGACCTTGCCTCAGCCCCCCAAATCATGGGTTGGTACAATAATCTGGAAAAACCTTTTTTTACACCCGGGGATGAAATTTTCCGCCCGGTCTGGACCCTGCTTTATACCACCATGGCCTTTGCCGCGTGGCGCATGTGGATGCTGGTTAAAATATCAGACCAAAAGCGGGTATTTTCACTTTTTTTTCTACAGTTGGGGTTGAATGCCCTTTGGCCTTTTTTATTTTTCAGGGTTAGAGATATTGGCCTTTCTTTTTTGGTTATCATTATATTGTTGTTCGCTATTATCGCGACCATTTATGCTTTTCGGCGGATAGATCAGATGGCCTCTTACCTGCTTTATCCCTTTGCCCTCTGGATTTCAT
>JACZVE010000295.1 GCA_022572825.1 SAR324 cluster bacterium | reverse complement strand
GGCGGCCGTCGGCCACTACCCCGAGTTCGAGCAGGGCCTCGTCGGGCTGGGCCGTGTGCTGGTCGCCCAGGGCAGCCCCGACCTCGCGCTGCCCCATCTCGAGAAGGCCGCCTCTCTGGATCCCGAGGACGACGTGGCGTACTTCCACCTCTGGCAGGCTCATCGGGCGCTCGGCAATGCGGAAGAGGAGAAGAGGGCGCTGGCCGAGTTCCAGCGCCTTCGGACCCAGAAGCGGGAGGAGGAACGGATGGCGCCGATCGTCCGAGGGAGCGACAGAAGAGTGTGGAGAAGGGGTGGATAACGAGGATTATCGACGGGGACGCGGTGGCGGGAAGGCCGCGCCACGACCGGCGGAAGGGGCGATGCGATGCGCCCTCATACGTCGTAATTGCCTCACCGTGCGCCGGAATCTTCCCCCTGCCTGGCTTCCTCCGGCATGAATTCCTGCAGCTTGGCCATGGCCATGCCGTAGACAGTAAACCACCGCCAAGTTTCTGGAGGGTGCGGCAAGCCTACCATCCGGTGGCGCCGCGCCCGCTGCACGCCGGTGACCGGTGCGGCGTTCGCACGGATTGTGCATAAACCGTTCGGTAAGAATTACGCGATGGCGGTGGTGAGCGACCGCCCGCAATTGCGCCAAGCCAGGATTCAATGCGCCGCACAGATCCCTCACGGCCACTGCACTACGCCGCCCTCTTTGGTTTGCCGGTTTTGTTGTCATTGCTGGTCGCCGCGTGCGCGGCGCGGCACGAGACCTCCCTGTCCGCGCTGCACCACTTCAACAGAGGAAACGCGGCCTATGCGGCCGAGGACTTTCGGCGTGCCATCACGCATTATCAGCGGGCGGTCGATTTCGACGAGAGCGCCGCGGACATTCATTACAACCTCGGTCTGGCCTACTACCGGGCGGAAACGTTCGAGGAAGCCGCGCGAAGTTATCACCGCGCGATCGAGCTGGATCCCCTGTTTGCGGACGCCCATCTCAATCTGGCCCTGGCCTACGACAAGTTGTACAACCTGGAAGCGGCCCATCATCACTACAATACCTATCGCAAACTGCTGACCGAAGCCGCTGCGCGCACCCGTGAAGCGGATGCCCGCATCTCGGCGCCGCCGGCGCGGGGGAACGTGCCAGCGGGCCCCGCAGGCCAAGCCCAACGCGGCGGCCCCCAAGGCCGGCAATTTCCCGCCAATCCTTTCCAGGGCAACTCGAAATGGTGGATTCAGGACCCGGCCAACAAGAATCGGTGATCGATGTGACCACCCGCCGCAGGCCCGCCGCGTCGGATGCCGCCCCCGCCACGGGAGCGGGAAGCGACGGGCAGGCGGGCGACCTGCTGTCTTTGCCCTTCCTGATGGAGCGGCTTTCCTCACCCAGCCCCCAGGTCACCATGTGGGCGGCGTATCAGTTGGTGGATCGCTGGCAGGAAGCCTGTCCCCGCTATATCGACGCGCTCTGGCTGGCGCCCCAAGAGGAAATCCGCGAATCGGCGATATCGCTCATCGGCAAATACAAGCTGGACGACTATGCGTTTCCGATGATGCGCCTGTTCAGCTCCGGCGATCACCCCTTCCGTTATGCGGCGGGAACGGCGCTCGGCCGGATAGGCTACGAGCCGGTGGGCAAGATGCTGAAGCGCTGGTTCGTCGAGACGGCCGCCGACCCGGACGCCAACCCCATCGAATTGGAAGCCGCGGCGGAAAGCCTCCTGTCCTTCGACCGCGAGACCCACTGGGCTGAAGTGTTTGCCCAGCTCGCGCCCTGCCAGCAGAACCATGCGTTTTTCTCCACGCTGTTCGGACAGCTCTGCCTGTACGCGGAAACGCCGGAGCAACTGGCGCTGCTGGCAGACGCATACGGCAAAGTGCGGGAGGTGTTCAACGATATACGCCTGACCCAACACCTGGTGGACATGGTCGGTCGCGCAAACCTGTGCCGCTACCTGCAAGTGCGGCTCAACGGCGGCTACCGGCTCAATGCCGTTTATCAGGAGTGCCTGAAGGTGATGGGCTGGGAGCTGCCGGATCCGGAATTGCGCGCCCTGCTGGATGCCCTCGCGATGTGCGGAAACAGCCGCGAGGGCGTCGAACGCTTCCTGCCATTGGCCGAAACGCTGCTGACCCGGCTGGAACCCGAGCCGCAAGGGGGTATCTACGTGCGCGCGTTTCTGGAGAGCTGCCGCGGCTGGGTGAGCCAATGGGACAGCGCGATATTGAGAGTGCGCGAGCTGGAATACCATCTGATCGCCTCCCTGCCCCTGGCGGCGCTGCTGGCCGAGGTCGAGGCGCAATGCCTGGCACATCCCGAACAGGAGGCGCTGCGCATTACGCGCATTTATCAATCCCCGCTGCTCTCGCCACGGTTCATGGCCCAGGTGCTGAACCTGATCGAACAGAGCGCTCACCGCCCGGGCGTCGCGGAGTTGGGCGCCGTCTCGTATTCCGGCTGGGTGCGCGACGAGGAGAAGGACGCACTGTGGAAGCTTTACACCGATCAGCTGGAAGGCGTGGATTACCCGCTGGAGCAGGTGCTGCCCCAGCCATGGAGCTACGCCGTCGCCAATCTGATGGAGCGCCTGGTGGCCCTGCTGGAGAAGCGGTTCGCCGGCTACCTGCTCGCCGAGCGCCGCCAGGCCGTCGACTACAGCCTGGAAATCTTCCGCCGCGGCGGCACGACGGCGGTTGTGGACACGCTGCTGCCACACTTTGAGCTGTTGATCAACCATCACTACGATGGCTTCGTCGAGCTGATGACGCACCTGCCCGACGCGCGTTTTCTGCCCGCCCTGGCCGATCATTACCGCGAAGGCGAAGCGGACCTGCTGCGGTTGATTCGCTTCATCTGCGACGTCCACCACCGACCGTATCCCGACCTGCCAGCGGCGCACGGCGATTCCGCCGATGATTACTCCACGGCAAGGGCGGTGCGGCTGATGTGCCGCGGTTGCGGCGGCGCCTACCAGTACGCACCGGAGGTTATCTTTGTGGACGAGGAGCGCCTCGAGCAGCCCCAGATTCCCAAGGCGCGGGAGGTATGGACCCCCAGCCGCTTTACGTGCAAAAAGTGCGGCGCTCCGGTGCCCTTCGATCCGGACGACCGTTTCCTCAGCGATTTATACGGCGAGCTGCTGGCCGCCCGGCTGTATCCGACCTCCCGCCGGGATGAGGAGCCGGGTCGCAATATAAAGTTGATCCACTTCCCTGTATTGGACGGGAAGACGCTGAATCCGGCCCAATTTTTGACCGAAGTCGAGCGAATTCTTGAATCCAGCACCGCGCCCGGTCAGGAAACGAGCTGCTTGTTGGAGCTGGGCCGCTTCAAGATGGAGATCGGCGAGGTGGCCGAGGCCAAGCAGACCTTCCAGAAAATCGTGGCGGGGCCCAGCAATTGCCCCATGGCCTTGTATTACCTGGGCGTGATCGCGTTCCGGGAGAAAAATCTCTATGAGGCGCGCGTGCATTTTTCCCGCCTCAGTCAATCCTGTGCCCGCGAAGACTTCGGCAACGCGCTGGACAACCCTGTCGATATGGCCCACCATTATTTGAAATTATTGGACAAACGGGAGTTCAAGCGCTCCCATTTCCACTTGATTACCACCTAGCAGCGGGGCGCCGGTATGGCAGCGCCCCTGCAAAATTCCGTCATGTGGGCGAAGGACGCAGCCGCGGTCTATCTGGATTACAATGCGACCGCGCCGTTGCACCCCGCGGCGCGCCAGCGGATGCTGGCGGCAATGGACGCCTGCTCCGGCAATCCGTCCAGCCCGCACGCCTTTGGCCAGGCGGCACGGGATGTGCTGGAAACGGCCCGTGCCCGTCTGGCGGAGCTGCTGGGCTTTACGCGGCGCGAACTGCTGTTCACCAGTGGCGGTACGGAAGGCAACAACATGCTGCTGCGCTGGCCGGCGCTCGAGGACGGCCACGGTAACGGTCACGTCATCACCTCTCCCATCGAGCATCCCTCCGTGCTGCGTAGCTGCGAATGGCTGCGGAGCCGCGGCGTGAAGGTCGATTACCTTCCGGTAGCGGCCGATGGCGTTGTGGAGGTGGACGCGGTCAGCGATCTGATCCGCCCGGACACATCCGTCGTGTCTCTCATGGCGGCCAACAACGAAACGGGGGTCATTCAACCCCTGCAGGCATTGGTGGAGCGGGTGCGCGGGGCTCAGGGCGAGCGGCGCATCCCGGTGCACAGCGACTCGGTGCAGGCCTTCGGGCGCATCGCCCTGCAGGCAAGGGATTGGGGCGTGGACGCCGTAACGGTTGCCGCGCACAAGCTGGGAGGCCCCCAGGGCATCGGCGCGGTGGCCGTGCGCGAGGGTCTGCCCGTGCCCAGCCTGATCCTGGGCGGGCGGCAGGAACGGGGACACCGGGCCGGGACGGAGAGCGTGTTTCTCGCCGAAGGCTTTCTCGCCGCGGCGGAATGGGCAATGGAGCACTTGGCGCCAATGGCCGAGCGCATCGGCGCGTTGCGCAACCGCCTGATCGACCACTTGTCCCCCACGGAGGGCTTCTTCCTGAATGGTGCCGGTGCGCCGCGGCTGCCCAATACGGCCAATCTGGGCTTCGAGGGTATCTCCGCACAGAGCCTGCTGGTGGCGATGGATTTGCGGGGCGTGGCGATTTCCACCGGGTCGGCCTGCTCCTCGGGCGCCATCGAGCCTAGCCACGTCCTGCGGGCGATGGGCGTGCCCGAGCCGCGGCTGTCGGCCAGCCTGCGCATCAGCCTGGGT
>JACZVE010000016.1 GCA_022572825.1 SAR324 cluster bacterium | reverse complement strand
GCGTGGCGGACCTGGTCTGCGGCAAGACCCGGCGCGTGCCCGCGGCAATCGTGCGGGGTTACCCGCTGCCCAAGGGCGAAGGCAACGGCGGCGCCCTCATCCGCGCGGCGGAGATGGATCTGTTTCGCTGAGGCGGTCTCACCTTTTTGAGAGCCCTAGCTTACCTGGGTCGATCTTCCCGGTAGTCCAATTTGGATTCAGGCTCCTGATTTTGGTGGTGAGTTCTTCGGGAATCTGCTTCCTAGTCAGGTTTACTTATCTCTTTGATATGAAATGGATAACTTCATTTTGCACGAATTAGCAAAAACCTTTTTATGAATCCGTGCATAATGGAAATAGATACGCGATATCAAATAATTAACAGAGCGTAGACGATGGCGAGCTACGTCGGCTTCATCGGGCTGGGCACGATGGGGCTGCCTCAGGCGCTCAACCTGGCCAAGGCGGGCCGGAGGGTCGTCGTCTACGACACCCGGCCGGAAGCGATGCGGGAAGCGGAACGGCAGCCAGGCGTGGAGGCCGCTGCCTCGCCCCGCGCGGTGGCCGAGCGCTGCGATGTGGTCCTCACCTGCCTGCCGGACGATGCTTCGGTGAATGCGGTGTTTCGCGGTGAGGAAGGGATCGTGCAGGCCGCCCGGGTGGGACTGGTCACCTGCGACCTGTCCACCGTCAGCCCGGAGTTCACTGCGGTGCTCGGCGAGGAACTGAAAGCCGGGGGTGTCGCGCACTTCGCCGCGCCCATGCTGGGCTCCAAGCCCCAGGCCGAGGCGGGCGAGGTGTTCTACATGCTGGGCGGGGATCGCGGGCACCTGGATAAAATCACGCCGCTGCTGGCAATTGCCGGCCGTATGCACATCTATGTCGGAACGGCCGACACGGCCAATAAAATCAAGCTCATGCACAACGCCCTGGGCGCGGTCAATTACGCCGCGGTGGCCGAAGCGCTGGCGCTGTGCGCACAATGCGGAGTGGACCTGAACACCTTTTACGAGGTGGTGCGCAACGGCGGCGGGATGGCTTACAGCAACTACTTCGACCGCAAGGTGCCCACCATCATCAAGGGTGACTTTACCCCGCGCTTCAAGCTGAAGCTGGCCCACAAGGATGCCATGCTGGCCAGGGACTTCTTCCGCGGCAAGGGCGTGCCCATGCCCATCCACGAGATGGCCCGCGAACTGCTCGAGCAGGCGCTGGCGGCGGGCTACGGCGAGGACGACGCATCCGCGGTGACGCGCATCACGGAAAAGCGGCTCGGCCGCCAGATCTCGCGGCCCTGAACGTGCAGGAGACCCACCGATGAACCCACTGACGGAAAGTACCGGGGCGCAATGCGGCGACCTTACGCGGGAGGACGCCTACGGGCTGATCGAGGCCGAGGGCGCGCACCTGCTGGCGGTGATGCACGCGGCGGCGCGCCTGCGCGAGGCGCACAAGGGCCGCACGGTCACCTACTCGCGAAAAGTGTTCATACCGCTGACGACCCTCTGCCGCGACGACTGCGGCTACTGCACCTTCAAGCGCGACCCCGGCCAGCCCGGTGCGCGCTACCTGGCGCCGGAGGAGGTGCTGGAGATCGCCCGCCAGGGCCAGGCGCAGGGGTGCAAGGAGGCGCTGTTCAGCCTGGGGGACAAGCCGGAGTTGCGCTTTCCGGAAGCCGCCGCGGCCCTGCGGCGGCTGGGTCACACCAGCACCATCGGTTATCTGGTGGACATGTGCCGGCAGGTGCTGCGGGAGACGGGCCTGTTGCCCCACCCCAATCCCGGTACGCTCAGCCGGCCGGAGCTGGCCGCCCTCCGCGAGACCAGCGGGAGCATGGGCATCATGCTGGAGAACCTCACGCCCCGTCTTCAGCAGCCGGGCATGGCCCATGAGCGAGCGCCGGACAAGGTTCCGGGTGCCCGCATGGCCAACCTGCGCTTCGCGGGCGAGCTGCGCTTTCCCTTCACGACGGGGCTGCTCATCGGCATCGGCGAGACGCCGCGGGAGCGGGTGGACACGCTGTTCGAGATCAAGGCCATACACCAGCGCTACGGCCACATCCAGGAGGTGATTATCCAGAACTTCCGCGCCAAGCCGGGCATTCCCATGGCGGACTGGCCGGACGCCACGCTCAGCGACCTGCTGCGAACCATCGCCGTGGCCCGGCTGGTGCTGGGGGGCGAGATGAACATCCAGGCGCCGCCCAATCTCTCCCCGGAAACCTACCCGCTCCTGCTGCTGGCGGGCATCAACGACTGGGGCGGCATCTCCCCCGTCACGCCGGATCACATCAATCCCGAGGCGCCCTGGCCCCTCATTGACGAGCTGGCCCGCCGCAGCGCCGAGGTCGGCTATGTGTTGCGCGAGCGTCTTACGCTCTATCCCGAGTACATTCGCGAAAAGGAGGGCTTCGTGCCTCCCTCGATGCAGGCCGCCGTGGTGCGGCTGGCCGATGCGGAGGGCTATGCGCAGCCCCACGACACCGCCGCATGACCTGGCGGCGCGCCTGGCACGGCCCGTGGCCCTGGTGGGCTTTGGCGTGGAGGGGCGCGACACCCTGAGCTTTCTGCTCCGGCACGGCGTGTCCGATCTGGCCGTCTACGATCGCGCCTGGGGCGCCGATGACCACCCGCGCGACGCCGCCTTTGACGGGGTACGCTTCCATGGCGACGGCGACTGGGGCCCGCAACTGGCCCGCAGCGGCACCGTCGTGCGCAGCCCCGGCGTGCGCCCGGACCATCCTGCCCTGCACGCTGCGCGGCAGGCAGGCGCACGGATTACCTCGGCCACGGCGCTGTTCCTCCAGGCCTGTCCCGGTCCCGTGGTCGGCGTGACGGGCACCTTGGGCAAGGGCACCACGGTCAGCCTCATCGAAGCGGCGCTCATCCGGGCGGGCGTGCCCTGCCGCAGCGGCGGCAACATCGGGCTCAATCCCCTCAGCTTCGTGGACGGCCTGACCCCGCGACAGGTGACCGTGCTGGAGCTGTCCAGCTTTCAGCTGATGGATCTCCAGGGGCGCAAGCCGGAGGTCGCCGTGGTGCTGCGTACCAGCTCGGAGCACCTGGACTGGCACCGCGGCGAGGCCGAGTACCTCATGGCCAAGCGCGGCCTGCTGGCCCCGCGGGGCGTGAAGCAGCAGGTGATCTATTGCGCCGATAGCGATGGCAGCCGGGAGCTGGTGCAAGGCCATCTGGAGGCCGCCTTGGCGGTGAGCCGGCTCGGGCCAGTGCGCGACGGCATTGGCGTGGAGGGCGGGCGCGTACTGCGCTACCGCCGGGGGCGGGGTGCGCCGCTGACCCAGTTGGAACAGCTCGCGCTGCCCGGGCACTTCAACCTGGAAAACGCGGCGGCGGCCTTCCTGGCGACGGAGGCCCTGGGGGCGGCGGACGGCGCTTCGCTCGCCGCCATCGCCGCCTTCCGGGGCTTGCCCCATCGCCTGGAGCCGGTGGGCACCGTGCGCGGCGTCGTGTGCTACAACGATTCCTACGCCACCCGCCCGGAAGCCACACAGGGCGCTATCTCCGCCTTCGACCAGGCCTTGGCGCTTATCCTGGGCGGCTCGGAGAAGCACGCGGACTTCGCCCCGCTCGCCGAAGCGCTCTGTCTGCACCCGTCCCTGCGCAGCATCGTTCTCATCGGCGCCACCGCGCTCCGCCTCGAGCGGGAGCTGGCCGCCGCCGCCGCGCGGCTGGGCTGCCGCCGGCCAGCGACGAATCATGCGGACTCCCTGCCCGCTGCGTTCGCCGCGGCGCTCGAGGGCGTTGCGGGCGGGGGGGTGTTGCTGTTCAGCCCGGCCTGCGCCAGCTTCGACATGTTCCCCAACTACAGGGTGCGCGGCGAGCGCTTCAAGGCGCTGGTAGAGCAGGCGGGAGGTGGCGGGTAGGGTGCTTTCAGTACACGGCGAAATCGCGCGCCGTGGTGCCATTGCGCCCGATTCTGAACCGGATCGTGCGCAGGCAGCGGGGGCAGCGGCCCGAATACTCGGTGCGGCTGCGGTCCCGGTAGATGCGTTGGTAGACTCCGCAGCAAGCGAAGTAGACCCGCAGAAAGGGCCGATTCAGGAAAGGCTGCTCGTCCATGGCCCGAGGGGCTTGCGCCAGGCGATGGATTGCCTTGGCGTGCCCGGTGTTGATATACCCGAGTCCACGATGGCCATTGCGCCGGTTGGCCGGGTAGGCGGAATCGCCTCCGGGCCGGGTCTCGCAGGGCCGTCGCGGCAGACCTCCGCGTCTCTGGCCCTGTGTCTATCGCGTATTCGAAACACTTTGATTATTTCAGAAACGTTGCCGTGAAGCGCATTCAGTCCTATGACGATGCAAGAATCGTGATCTTGCCGGCATGTGGGTCTACTCGGTAAAGGCCAGTCATGAAATCCTCCCTGACCGTCGGGATTAGTAACGAGAAAACCGTGACCACCACACCCAAGATGGCTGTGTCTCACCTCGGCGAGGGCCCCGGAGTGCTCTCCACCCCCTCCATGATCGGTCTGATTGAACACACCTGTCTGGAGAGTGTGTCGCCCCATCTGGACAAAAACGAGCAGACGGTGGGCACGATGGTGCATGTGTGGCACCGCGCCGCGGTCAGGATCGGGGAAGATGTTACGATTTCCAGCAAACTGATCGATCAGAACCGCCGCAAGCTGCTCTTCGAGGTCAAGGTTACCAGCGGGGAAAAGACGATCGGCGACGGCACCCACGAGCGATTCGTGATCGATCTGGATAAGTTCGGGCAGTGACCGTGCGCCCGATCCCGGAGCCCCCACTGTCTGCCTCTCCGGAGATCAACATCGCCGCGGTATTCGTGCCTGCCAGCTGTCGCCTGCCGGCGAATCGGCTCTTCACTGGGCCGCCCGCGAGTCACGCCGTCCCTGGCCTCCTTCCTGCATGATTCTCACCTACAGTCCATTAACCGAATGCCGGTCGATACCGGCGTGCTTAGATCTATCGGAGGGAGCATGAGCAGGTTAATGCGAGAGAGCATCATGATCAGGCGAACGGTGCGCAGGATCGGCAAGCAGTTGGAGCAACTTGCCGAGCGGCAGGTACCGATGGGCCGCGCCTTCGATATTCTCTCCAGCAAGGCCATGAGCGTGGAGGAAGTCGTGGTGGTGGAAGTGATGCGGGAAGTCTATCGCGAGGTGTACGCAGGGGATTTGCCCATCATCGACTATGTGGTATCCAGCACCCGCTCGGCGCGGATGCCCTCAATGGCATTGAGCCGCTGAAGGATGCGCTCCAGTTGCTGGGTATCGTCGACCATCAGCGTGAGGTGCTGTGTGTACATGCCCTGATGGAACGCAATGCGCCCTGACTTGATGGGCGCGCCCTCCTCCTCCAGCAATCGGATCGATTCCAGCAGTTCCTTCACGGAATTATCGGCGCTGATGGCGAGTGTGACGGGGCGCACCTTGCGTGTGTCGTCTTCCCAATCCACCTCGATCATGCGCTCCTCGTGGATGGCAAGCCGGCCCAGGTTCCGGCACTCCCGGTGATGTACCGATACCCCCCGGCCACGGGTGATAATGCCCACGATAGGGTCGCCAAACACCGGCGTGCAACACTTGGCGAATCGCATCATCATATTGTTCAGTCCGGCGATACTCACCACCTGTTTGGGCTTGTGCGCACGCCTCGTGGCAGGCAGAGGCGACGCCGTCGATTTGGCCTCCACGGACACCTGCTCTGGAAACAACCGTTCCAGCACCTCGCGGGTCGCAATGCGTCCGAAACCTTCGGCGGCGTACACGTCCTCCGGCGTGCGCAGTCCCTGGCGCTGCATCCATGTGCGGAAGGGCTTCAACTTGAACAGGTCATCCACCTTCTTCACCAGGCCGCGGGTTTGGCTTTTCAGTTGTTCCCGCCCCATGGCGATCGCCTCGCTTCTTTCCTTGCGGCGCAGAAAGCTTCGGATGTGGCCCAGCGCGCGGGAGGTGACGGCCGACTTTAGCCAATCCTCCTTGGGCTCCTGTCGGCTGTTGGTGAGAATTTCCACCACGCTCCCATTGTTCAGCGGCGTACGGATGGACATCATGCGCCCGTCCATCCGGGCACCGGCGCAGCGGTGGCCCACCTCGGAGTGGATGGCGTATGCGAAGTCGATGGAAGTGGCGTTCACCGGCAGCTTGATAACTTCGCCCCGCGGCGTGAACACGAAGATCTGATCGGGGGTCAGTTCGCGGGCGAGCAGTTCCATCGATTCCCGCGGATCCTGTCCATTTTCCAGATTTTCCAGCAGCCGGCGGAACCAAGCCACGGATGCCAGTTCCCGTTCGTCCGCCGGCGATTGGTCCTTGTAGACGAAATGCGCGGCGATCCCCATTTCCGCCTGGCGGTGCATTTCGCGCGTGCGGATCTGAATTTCGAAGATTTCCCCGGAGGTTCCGAATACGAAGGTGTGGAGGGACTGATAGCCGTTGGCCTTGGGCAGCGCGATGTAGTCCTTGAACCGTTTCGGAATGGGTGTGTAGGCGGCGTGCACCAGGCCCAACGCCTTGTAGCAGTCCTCGGGGACGTTCAGGATGATTCGCGTGCCAAGCAGATCGTAAATTTGATCCAAATCGGCGTGCAAGCGGCGCATCTTCTCCCGGAGGGAGTACAGGTGCTTGGTACGGCCCAGCACCTCGCCGTCGATTCCGTTGGCCCCGAGCAGCGCCTTCAGTTCTGAGTTGATGTGCTCGATGCGCGCGCTGCGCTCGGCCACCTTGCCGTCGACGCGCCGCTGCAAATCGGCGTACGCTTTCGGCTCCAGAATCCGGAACGCCCCGTCCTCCAACTCGGCCTTGAAGTACTGGATGCCGAGGCGATGGGCGATGGGGGCATAGATCGCCAACGTCTCGCGGGCCAGGGCGCGGCGGGCGTCCTCCCGCACCTGGCTGGGATCGCGCATGTAATGCAGCCGGTCCGCCAGCAAAATCAGAATGACGCGCAGGTCGCGTGTGCTGGCCAAAATCATCTGGCGCATATGTTCGGCGCGCATGGCCTCAGTGCCGTGGAACGCGGCCCGGCTCAGCCGCGACAGTTCTTCCACCAGCCGTGCCGGCTCCTCGCCCACTGCCGCATGCAGTGCACCCGGCTCGGCAAGCTCCTCCTCCAGAACGTCGTGCAGCAACCCCGCCACGATGCAGCGTGCGTCGAGGCGGAGGTCCGCCAGGATGTTGCTTACCTCCAGGGCATGTTGCAGGGTCGGTTGTCCTTGCGCGGTGAAATTGTGCCGGTGAAGCGTGGCGGAATAAATGTAGGCCTTGCCGATCAGATCGAGATCGGGATTGTCGGGCATGTAGGCCGACACCTTGGCGACGAGGTCGTCGATTCGGATCATGTCGGATATCGTCTCAATAACGCCGCTGTGTCCGCCTCAAACGGCGAGGGGCCGATTACTCGGGCCGACCGTGCCGCACCTGCCGCCGCAGTCGCGCTCGCCATTGCGAGGTCGCCGGATTCCGGGACGTGGCGACCGGGCTTTCGCCCGCAACGGACCCGGTGCTCCGAGGCGGTGAGGCAACGGGGTGCCCGGCGGATCGGTCGCGCGTCCTTCCCCGCGGCAGCGTCGCCGGCCCGCCATCGATGCACCGTGTGAGGGCAAATCCTACTAAAAACCGGATCGGATTTCATCTTCCGGCGACGGCAGGCAGCCGGATGTTGCCGCTTTCGGGAAGGCCCGGATTGCACGGGTGCGGTTTGGGCGGCAGAAAATGACGCGGCACGGCGGGAGCGGCACACTACCGGCGGCGCCGGGCACGGGAGGCCGTTTCTGCGCTGACCTCGCCGCCAGGGCCGGCGTAGGGCCCTAGCGGGTGATCGCTTCCTCGTAAGCCTCTTCCACGAGTCGGCTGAGATCGTGCCGCAACACGTGCTCCAGCCGTTCGCGGATCAGGGCCTCCAATTCGCTGCGCAGGGCGTTCTTTACCCCTTCCTCCAGCGATTGAACCAGCGCCTCATCGTCGATGCGCTGCCGGGCGTAGCGAACCGCCTTTTGCGCCGTTAGCTCGATAGAGTCCGCGGGTATCCGATTCCGTTTGACGAAATTCACCGGACGCTCCTCTTCCCGATCGATGATGTCGATGAGGGCCTGCACTGCCTCCTCGATCGCATCGTTCACGATCACGTGGTCGTATTGGTCGCTAAAGCTGATCTCGTGCTCCGCGCGCGCCAGCCGCTTGCTCAGCACCTGTTCCGTTTCCGTGGCCCGTCCACGCAGGCGCGCTTCGAGATCCGCGAGGCTGGGCGGCTTGATGAAAAAGTAGACCGCTCCGTCGTAGGTGCGCTTGATCTGCATGGCGCCCTGGGTGTCCAGATCCAGCAACGCGTGCAGATTGGCGGACAGGATGTCCTCGATTTGCCTCACGCCGGTGCCATAGCAATTGTCGTAAATACGAGCCCACTCGAGGAATTCCTCCTGCTCGATCCTATGTTGGAAGTGGGCTTGATCGACGAAGAAGTACTGCTGGCCTTCAACTTCCCCTTCCCGGCGGGGACGGGTGGTGGTGGAAACGGTAAGGCGGAGATTGGGTTTGCGGGCCAGCAATGTGTCGATGATCGACGATTTGCCCACGCCGCTGGGGCCGGAGAGGACGAAAACACGGGGTGTGGACATGGGGTTTGCTATTCGATGTTATGCACCTGTTCCCGCAGCTTTTCGATTTCGGACTTCATATCGATCACCCGCGCGCTTACCTGCGCATCGCTGCTCTTGACACCGAGGGTGTTGGCTTCACGCTGCAATTCCTGCAGCAGAAATTCCAGCTTCCGTCCGACGGCTCCACCGTCCCGCAGCATTTGCTGCAGGTGGTCGAGATGAATGCCAAGCCGCGCAAACTCTTCGGTGACGTCGCACCGGTCCGCGAATATCGTGACTTCCTGGAGGATTCGCTCGTCGCCCGGCATGACGCCGTCGGAGAGCCGGGCCAGATTGTCCCGCAGCCGTTGGGCGTACAGTGCGGGAAGCTGGTCGGTGAGCGGTTTCATTTCCTCGCACAGCCGCCGCACGATGGTGGCATGTTCCAGCAGGGCGTCCCGCAGCGCCACGCCTTCCGTGCAGCGCATGGCCAGCAGTTCGGTCAAGGCTTCCTCCACGGTGCCGTGTACGAGCGCCTCCACGCGCTCCGGCTCTTCCTCCCATCCTTTTACCCGGATCAACTCCCGGATGCCGAGCAGGTCTCCGAGGGAGGCATGCACCGGCTCGTCCAGAACGCTACGCAACTCCTGAACAATGGCGCGGTAGCTTTGCAGCAATGGCAGATTCAGCGCCAGCGCGCTGCTGCCCTCTCCCTCCGGCGCCAGCGTGATCGTGCCATCAATCCTGCCCCGCTCGCAGCGCGCCTGGATAAGCTTTCTCAGCGCGTCCTCCATGTGGTTGAGCCCGATGGGGAGGCGCATGCGGACATCCAGATAGCGGCCATTGACAGATCGCAACTCCGCCGAGCAGCGCCACCCGCCGCGGGTATTCTCCGCACGACCGAATCCGGTCATGGAACGAATCATTCAGCGGGCCTCCGCCCTCTGCGCATTCCCCGGTCGTAACTGGCCCGTGATGGCTCGTCGCTCAACACGTCGTATGCCTCGCTGATGCTACGGCTCATTCGCTCCGATTCGGCCTTGACCCATTGGAATTGAGAGCTGTTGTGCAGGTCGGGGTGATACTGCTTGAGAAGCTCGTGGTAGGCGGCTCTGATTTCCTCGCCCGTGGCTTCCGGCGTGAGATGGAGCAGGTCGTAATAGGTGGGCTCGCCCGCCGCCGTTAGCGCCTGCTTCGGCGGTTCGAACTTCATGGCCCGCAGTTGGCCATGGATCGCCTTCAGCCGGTTGTGGATCGCGCCCAGTTCCGCGGTGGGGTCGGCGATGCGGCGGTGAATGGAGTGCAGCTCCGCTTCGAGCGCCATCAAGTCGGCCGTGTGGCGGCGGTGTGCGTCCGCAAGACGGCCTCGCCGCATGGAGTCTTCCGCTGCGGCGAGCAACTCCTCCACCACTTTCCGCCGGGCGACCTGGCTTGCCGGCGCGCGTACGCCGGGGGAGGGGAATCCCGCGGGCTGCCGGGGTTCGGTTGCTTGCCGGGTACCGGCGAACGCTCTCGGATCCGGGCGCCTGGACGGGCCTGCCAGCGGTTCCTCCTCTTCGAGGCGCAGCTTCCTGAAGTACGGCGCCAGTTGGCGCCGGAAGCGGTGTGCCACGAAGCCCGCCAGGCCCATCGCCAGCACAATGCCGATCACGGTGGCGTAAAGCTTCCCACGGAACTCGCCGGACTGATCGGCGATCTCTTCCTTGAGTGCCAGCGCCGATGCATGCTCCGGATCACGGCGCAGTGCCTCGTTGACGAGCGCCTCGGCCGCCTCATGATCGCCCAGGTTCATCTTTTCCCTGGCCTGGAGCAAAACGGTCTGCAGGGAGCGTTTGGCCTCGGCCTTGCGGATCAGCTCCAGGGCCGCGGTGTAGGACTCGCTGTCCTCGCGAATCCGGCTGGAGAGCAGGGAGATCGCCACGCGGTGCTGGCCCAGGTTGTACGCATCGCGGGCCTGCTGAAGCACCTGCGCCTCCTCGAGCTTGCGCAGGCGGCGCAGCGCCGCGACGGCGTCGGGATGCCCCGGTTGAAGGGCCGTCACCTGGTTCGCCCAGTAGTGGATACTGTCGCCGGCTCCTTGCTGCTCGGCCAACTGCAAACGGGAAAGGGCGGTCTGCAGCTCCCTGCCTGGTGGTTCGCGACCTGCCTCGCTGAGCAGCTCGCCTTTCGATCTGGGCGTCAGCCGGCTGTCGTCGATGAGCCGCACGTAATTTTGCGCAGTCTGAAACGCCTGCTGGCTTCGCAGGCGGCGCACGTATTCCAATGGGGAGCTGGGGTGGGCAAATCCGTAAAGGCGCACCGACTCGCTTTGTCCCACGGCAACGTAGCGGCCCGTGGGACTGACCGCGACCCGTTCGGGGCCGGCGGTGCGCAACTCGGCGACGATCTGGCCCGTCCGCACCGCAATGACGAGGGAACGCCCGCCCGTATCGGGCCGCGCGGCGATGAGCAGGTAACGATCCCCCAAGGGGTTGAACGCCGCCGGCTTGAAGGCGTGGGGCATGTGTTCGAGAAAGGTGGTCGCCACTGGCTGACCATCGCCTCCCCACTGCAGGAGATTATTGCCCGCATCCATGGAAAGCAGGGTCCCGCCCCGCAGGAAGCGGGCGGAGACCGGGGAAAACCGATGTCCCCGCAGCAGGGGCTGAATTTGCAGCGCATTGAGGTCGAGCAGGCCGATCTCCTTCTGATCGCGGAAGATCAGCGCCACCAGAGCGCTCTGGGGATCGAAGTCGAAGCCGCTCAATTCCGCGGCCCCGCCTTCCGGTTGCCAGAACGGCCGGCCATCGAAGGTCGCGCCGGACGCGGCGCCGCGCCGGTAGAGAGCGCTGCCCGCGCTCCAGTACACCCTATCCGGCGGTGTCCCGAACCCTACGTCCCCGAGCGAGGTCCCCTCGTCCAGGTGCGTCTCCCAACGCAAATGCTCGCGCGGAAGCACCCTCTCCGGGTCCAACGGCGCAATCGGGAGCGCCCATAACTGAACGGCCTGTCGACCGGCGACGATGAGCAGATCCTCCACGGGCGAGAACCGCAGACGCGGCTGCTCGCCCACCTCGGCGGCGATGAAGCCCAGCCTGGCCTTGCTCGGGCGGTCGAACAATGTGACGCGCCATCGGCCCCCGCCCTCCGGCGTTGCCGCGGCCAGAATCGACTCATCCGCGTTAATGGCCACGGCCGTCACGGAGCCCCCCGCAGGCATTTCCGCCTCCAGAGTGAGCAGCGGCGAGGGATTCCGTTGGGCCGCGAGGGGGTGCGGTTGCGTCGTCAGGACAACCAGCGCGCCAATGCTGAACGACAGCGCAGTCAGGAGCGTCCGCGTTGTTGCGTACTGGCGGTGCGGCATTTTCCGTGGGCCGGTCGGGGATGGCAGATGGGCGGGCAATCGATTCGGCACGTTGGCTGACACTTTGCTCACACGCCCGTTGCGTCCATCGCGGTGGAGAGGTTCACGGCGGCACAAGGCCCGCGCGGTGGCGTACTTTCCGCCTTTCGGCAGGCGTATAATGCTGCAAGCTTAGCGTGTCGGGCGCGAATTTTCCAACACGAGATAGAAGATCGGTTTTTGCTGGCAACTGAACATCTGCTCGAACTCACTGCGCACGTTTGAACCGGGGATGCGTCTGCGGAGATCGTCATTGCAGCAGATCCGGGGTCGCAGGCGGTCAACCTGCTTGAGCAGGGACAGGACGTGCAAGAAGTATCCCGAATGATCGGTTCTCAAATGGACCAGCCCGCCGTGCTGCAGCGTCCGTTCCAACTCTTGAAGAAAGGGCACGCTTACAAGGCGTTTCGTCCAATCTCTCCGCTTAGGCCATGGATCCGGAAAGTTCACATGCACCTCGGCAAGCGATGCGGGGGCACAATACAAAGCGAAGCGCTCGGCGGCTTCGCGCAGCAGCCAGACGTTCTTCAGCTTGGCCTTTTCGATCTTGCGCGCCGCCTTGACCAGCCGCTTATAGCGCAGCTCGAATCCCACGAAGCGGCGCCGGGGAAGGAGGCTCGCCATTTGCAGGAGAAAATTGCCGGAGCCGCAGCCCAGGTCCAGCACCAGCGGCCCCGACGCGGCGGGACTGGCCTCCATTTTTTCCCGCAAAGCCGGCGGCGTCGGCGCGGCCAGCAAAACCGCTGGATGCTCGTGAATCCACCGGGTATACGGATTGACCTCGGAGGCACGATGCAGAGCGGGGGGGTGCCGGTGCAAGTCGGAATCGGGGATCATGGACGATTGGATGAATTCCGTTTACAATTTTTCAGCGTAATGCCCCCTGGTATCCCGTGGACGAATCCGCCATGCACGGTCAATCCAAGAAAAGCCACTACGAGGTACTTCAGGTGGACCCGCGGGCCACCCCGCCCGTCATTCGGGGCGCCTACCGCGCGCTGCTCAAGAACGCCCGCAATCACCCGGATCTGGGGGGATCCCAGGCACAAGCACAGGCCATCAACGAGGCGTTCGGCGTACTGAGCAAGGCCGAATCGCGCCGGGAATACGACCGCCAACTGGAGCAGGTGCATCCGGCGCTGGGATTCCAGCCGCCGACGGTGCGGACTCAGTATATTTTCATTTGCCCGTCCTGTCACAAGCGCAATGTGGTCGGCGAGGGTTACCCGCTCGATCGGATGCGGTGCGGCGACTGTGCAGCCGTGCTGTTGCCTCCACGCCGTATGCCGATGGAAACCGATCACGCACGCGCCTTCCGGCTGGGCATCTATCTATTCGACAAGGGACTGCTGGCGCGCTCGCGGCACGAGTTCGAGACGACGGTGCGCCTCCAGCCGCGCAGCGCCAAGTACCATTATTGGCTGGGCCGCTGTCTGTACCAGATGCGCGGTTACGAGAAGTCACGGCAGGCCTTCCGGTCGGCCACGCTGCTCAACCCGGATCGCTTCCACTTCCAATTCTGGCTGGGCCAGATCAGCTATCTCCTGAAGAACTTTCCCGATGCGGTTATCTGCTTTCTCGCCGCACGCAAGGCGCGCCCCAAGCACAGCCCGACGCTGCTGCGCCTGGCCTCGTGTTACTTTCACCTGGGAGAATTCGGCAAGGCCATCAAGGTGTTGGAGGCCGCCATAGAGAACGAGCCCACCCGCCTGCAGCTATACACGTTGCTGGGGGTGATCTATCTGGCCAGCCGCAACCCGGGGGCCGCGTTGAGGGCCTTCCGCCACGCGGAGCGCATCAAGCCGGGCGATGCGTTCACCCGCAAGTACATCAACATGATCGATCGGCACTGAAGGATCCTGCGGAGTGTATCGTTGCCGCCACGGCAGCGATTCATGCCACCACCTTATCCGCTTTGAGCCGGGCGATGATTTCCCGCGAGTAGCCGATGGACTGCAATACGCCGTCGGTGTGCTCGCCGGTAGTCGGGGAAAGGCTGCGCACGGCCCCCGGGGTATCGGAAAACTTCGGCCCCACACCCACCTGCCGCACGGTTCCGTATTGGGGATGCTCCAATTCCACCACCATTCCCCGCGCAAGGTTGTGGGCATCCTCCAGGGCCTCGGCCAGGTTGTACACCGGGGCGGCGCAGATCTCCTCCTTTGAGAGAATCTCGAACCATTCGGAGCGCGTCCGGGTCTTGAACTTGGCGGCGAAATGCGCTTTTGCCTCCTCGAAGATGGCGGGGTCGAAGGGCCGCTCGGCGAATTGCTCCGCCTCCATCGCCCGGCACAGGTTGCGCCAGAACTTGGTCTCGATGCTGCCCACGCTGATCCAGCCGCCGTCCTTGGTCTCGTACACGTTGTAGAGCGGGAGCCGGCCGTTGAGGAAGCTCTGCCCGGGCTTGGGCGGCTCGCCCCCGGCCAGCACCAGCTTGAGCCAGCTGGCCATCAGATAGAGCACGCCATCGCTCATGGCGACGTCGACGTGCTGCCCGCGGCCGGTCGTGTGGCGGGCGATCAGCGCGGCCATGATCGCCATGGCGGCGTGCAGGCCGCCGCCGGCGAAGTCCGCCACGATGTTGCCGGGTATTGCCGGCGGCGTGCCCGGCCAGCCGATGACGCCGAGCATGCCGGCGATGGAGATGTAGTTGATGTCGTGACCCACCTGATCCACGTAGGGTCCGTCCTGACCGTAACCGCTGATCGAGCACAAGATGATGCGGGGATTGATGCGGCGCAGGGTCTCGTAGTCGCAGCCCAGCCGCTTGATCACCCCCGGCCGGAAGCCCTCCACCAGGACATCGGCCTCCTTCGCCAGCGCGTGCAGCACGGCCCGGCCGCGCTCATCTTTCAGATTGAGCACGATGCTGCGCTTGTTGCGGCGCAACGGGTCGAAGGCGTTCTCGCGGCCCTCGTCGTGTTCCGCCCAGGGGCGGTTCATCTCCGACGTGGCGCCCGGCGGTGCCTCGATGATGAGCACGTCCGCCCCCAGATCCCCCATGATCATGGTGGCGAACGGTCCCGGTGCGAGGCGCGATAAGTCCAGCACCTTGATTCCTTCCAGCGGTTGCATGGGAGCTCTCGTGCGAATCGGATCGGCGGGCAGTCCGCTTCCGCTGAATGCCCGCCGGCGGCGATGGGTGTGCGGGAAAGCGGGTATGGAAGCGACGGACGGCCTGAATGAGGGTGCGTCGAAGATCTGCGCGCCATCGTCGTGCAGACGCCAGGAAATGGCAAGCCAGCCCGAGGGAGGGTGCTAGTTCAGACCGATGTTGAACATCAGGTAGGGGCCGAAGCTGTTGGTCAGCACGGAGTCGGTCTCCCGAATCTGATCCCGGCGCACCCCGACCTCGAACCAACCGCCTTCGCCGAATCGCGTGAAGACGAAGTAGCTATCGAAACTGATGTCCCCGGATATGCGGGGTCTCGCGAGGATGCCATCGTCGAGGGTCACTTCTTCCGACCACTTGTTCTTGACGGAGCGATGGTACTTGGCGCCCAGCAGAATTGCCCGGATCGGCAAGAGAAATCCCAGACCAAAGTGAGGGCCGGTGGTGCGGAACTCGATATTCTGCAACACACCGGCGAACTCCACACGGTCGTCAAAGGTGATGGCCCCCCAGTTCGAAGAAAATCGTGGAGAACATTCCGACGCGCACGCCCCCAAGAACGTTGCTCCCCGAGATCAACCCGTCGCTGTCGGACACTTCGATGTTCGATAACCCGAACCCGATATAGAACGCGTCGTTCTCCGCCGGCTCGAAGGCCGGTGAAACGGCGGGCGACGACCAGAGCAGCAGGAGAGTGATCGCGCCGATTTACCAAAATCGCTTTGCCATTGCCGTCCCCAGGGTTTACGTGGGCGTCGTGCGGGAGCGCTGTATGCGGAGAGCGCCCCCTCCACTTTCTCTTAACGGAAACTGCGGCGGTTGCTTGAGCGGCGCGGCTTTAAAAACGTCAGCCTATTGCGGCGCATCCGGAAAGGCGTGGTGAATCCGTCCGGCGCGCCGGTCCCAGTGTTCCCGCCCCTCGAAGTGGGTGAGCACGTACAGTTGATTGGTCTCGATGGCCTCCATCACCCGCGCACTCACCTCCTGCGGCGAGATCCAGCGTCCCACCAGGTCCGGCTGCGGCTGCGCGGGGCCTTGCGCACCCAGGGCGGCGGGGCGGTTGCGCTCGCTTTCGCGGATGCGGGTGCGCACCCCCATCGGGCAGAGCACGGAGACGCCAATGCCGTCATCGCGCAGATCCTTGGCGAGGGTTTCCGAAAGCCCCACCACGGCGTACTTGGTCGTGTTGTAGATGCCCAGGCCCTTGCTGGCGATGAGGCCGGCCATGGATGCCGTGTTGACGATGTGGCCGCCTTGCCCTTGCTCGATCATGCGGGGCACGAACGCTTCCACACCGTGGATCACCCCCCACAGATTCACGCCGATCGCCCACTGCCAGTCCTCGTGCCGCGCTTCCTGCAGCGCACCGCCTACGGATATGCCCGCGTTGTTGCAGAGGATGTGAACGGCCCCGAAGTGGTCGAAGGCCGCGTCGGCAAGCGCGCGCATGGCGGCGTAATCCGACACGTCGGTGGGAACGGGCAGCACCCGCACGCCCAGCGCGCCGGCCTCCCCCGCGGCGGCATCGAGCGCCTCGGGTTCCACATCCGCCAGCGTGAGCTGGACGCCCCGCCGCGCCAGATCGAGCGCCATGGCGCGGCCGATGCCGCTGGCGGCACCCGTGATCACGGCGGTCTTGCCGCGCAGATCCTTCACGTTCGCACCTGTTCGTCAAACCCTCTGCGGCCTGCTCCTCAGGTGCCGACGCGGACGGGATCCATGGCGTCGGCGATGGAGCGGACGATGG